>JBGPXQ010000061.1:0-10583 GCA_041492805.1 Terriglobia bacterium
AAGCCGATGCATCGGGCGTGATGATGATCCCAGTGCCGGCAACGGGAGTGCTGGAAAAAATCGAGGGAGAAGAGCAGGCTCGTGCGAGTCCGGGCATCGAAGATGTGCAAATCACGGCGCGCTTGCATGACTTCATCTCTGCGTGGCCGGAGGGATCAAGCTATCTTGGATTCATTTTTGCACGAGACCCATCGCCAGCCGAAGTCGAAGCGGCACTTCGCCTCGCGCACAGCTATCTAAGATTTGAGATTGTGCCGCGTCTGCCAGTGGAGCATCCGGTGACGCGAAAACTCCCGGATGCTGGAATAGCGATCTAACCCTTGGCTCTCGGCGCGACGTATCCTTCGGGCAGCTTCGCGCCTTCACCGAAGAAGAATTGTTCCATCTGCTCTTCCATGATTTTCTGAGATTGAGGGTCAAGCGGATTCAGACGGTACTCGTTCATCAGCATTTTCGAGTGCTCGATCCACATTTTCCAGGCTTCCTGCGAAACATTCTCGTACACACGCTTGCCCAGATCGCCTTTCCAGGGAATGCGCTCGAGGCCGGGCATGTCTTTGCCGAATTTCACGCAATGGACGGTGCGCGCGCCGGGCTTGGCAGGCTGGCTTGAAGCCGCGGGTTTTGCCGGTCCACAGGAATCATCCGCCATTTGCATCCTCCGCCGAACAGGTCACGATTGACGTACATACGATACTGCAAGTCCGGGCGAAATCCAAACCGGGGAGGTGTGGGACAGTAGGATAGAATCTCTTAAGGAAACGCCGGTGGAAGAGAGCAGCCCTTGTCCGCCAGGTTCGCTTACAATAGCTGGGCCTGCGGGACAGTCAGACAGGGAGGCGCTATGGCGGACGTGACGGCGCTGTTCTGGGATGTCGGCGGGGTAATTCTCTCGAACGGTTGGGACCGCGCCGCCCGCTCCGAGGCCGCAAAAAAGTTTGGGTTGGATTGGGAGGATTTTCAGGACCGGCATGAGTTGGCGAGCCCTGCATTTGAAACAGGCCAGATTACGCTTGATACATATCTCGAACGTACCGTTTTCTACCGCAAGCGCGCGTTCACGCGGGACGAATTCACCGCTTTTATGTTTGCGCAGTCCCAGGAGTTTCCGGAATCACGCGCGGTTCTTTCCGGCGTGGCACGGGCGGGAAAGTACCTGCTTGCGACGATCAACAACGAGCCGCTCGAGCTCAACATGAAAAGGATTGAACGATTCAACCTGCGCCGGGAGTTTGAGGCTTTTTTCAGCTCCTGCTTCGTCCGCATCAGGAAACCCGACGAAGGAATTTACCGACTGGCGCTTGAAGTAACCCAGCGCCGCCCGGAGGAATGTTTGTTCATTGATGACCGTGCGTTGAATCTGGAGTGTGCGCGGCAAATCGGAATGCGTACGATTCATTTTCAAACCGCGGCGCAGTTGCGGCAGGACCTGGCGGCCAACGGCGTGACCGTGGCCGGGAAATAATTCGGAGGCAGACATGGAACTCGGGATGGTCGGACTGGGACGCATGGGCGCAAACATGGTGGAGCGCTTGGTGCGCGGCGGACATCGCCTAGTGGGTTACGATCGTGACGCGGCGGCCGTGGCACGTGTTGTGTCGGCGGGCGCCGAGGGCGCCGATTCGTTGGCGAGCCTTGCGGGAAAGCTCGCGCGGCCTCGAGCCGTGTGGATTATGGTTCCTTCGGGCGCGCCGGTCGACGAGACGATTACTGCGCTCACGCCGCACCTTTCCAAGGACGACATTTTGATTGACGGCGGGAACAGCAATTATAAAGATACGCAACGTCGCGCAGCTAGCTTGAAGGGCCAGGGATTTCCGTTCGTGGACGTCGGCACCAGCGGGGGGATCTGGGGACTGAAGGAAGGGTACGCCATGATGGTGGGCGGGGAGAAGGCCACGGTGGAGCGCTTGCGGCCCCTGCTTGAAACCCTGGCGCCCGCGAAGGACAACGGCTGGGGACACGTCGGGCCGTCCGGTTCCGGGCACTTCGTCAAGATGGTGCACAATGGCATCGAGTACGGAATGATGCAAGCGTACGCCGAGGGTTTCGCGATCCTAAAGAAGAAAGCCGAATTTGAGCTCGACATGCACCAGGTAGCCGAAATTTGGAGGACAGGAAGCGTCGTGCGGTCCTGGCTGCTGGACCTCACCAGCCTTGCTTTGAAAGACAATCCTGAGATGGCGGGAATTGCGCCGTATGTGTCGGATTCGGGCGAAGGGCGCTGGACCGTCGCCGAAGCGGTCGATCTCGACGTGCCCGCGCCGGTGATTACGCTGTCGCTGTTGCAGCGGCTGACGTCGCGCGATTCCGATTCGTATTCGGACAAGCTGCTGGCGGCGATGCGAAACCAGTTTGGCGGCCACGCGATCAAGTCGGCGGCAAAGAAGTGAGGACCCGGAAATGACGCCGCGCAAACACGCCGCCAAGGCTGCGGAGCCCGCGAAGAAAGGGTCGATCAGCCCTGCGGACCCCTGCACCATCGTCATCTTCGGCGCATCGGGGGATCTCTCGCGGCGGAAGCTGGTTCCGGCTCTTTACGGCCTGGCGGCGCAGAATTGCCTGGCGCGACGCTTCGCAATCATTGGATTTGCACGGACGCCGATGACCGACGAAGCATTTCAACAGTCAGCGATTGATTCCGTGAAGAAATTCGCAGACCCCGGAACGGGCAACGATGAGCAATGCAAGGATTTCGCTCGCGCCCTTGCCTACGTTTCCGGCGAATACCATCATCCGGAAGCGTTCGAAAAGCTGAAGCAACGCCTGGAGGAACTCGATCGCGCCCACAAGCTCAACGGAAACCGGTTGTTCTATCTGGCCACGCCTCCGGACGTCTACCCCCTGGTCATCGAGCAACTCCACAAGGCCGGGCTCGCGAAGCATCCGAACGGGAAATCATGGGTACGGATTATTATAGAAAAGCCGTACGGCCGGGACCTCGCTTCGGCACAAAAACTGAACCAAGCCGTTCTCAAAGTATTTGACGAGTCGCAGGTCTACCGAATCGATCACTATCTGGGGAAAGACACAGTGCAAAACCTCCTGGTGCTGCGCTTCGGAAATGGAATCTTCGAGCCGCTATGGAATCGGAATTACGTGGACCACGTACAAATCACTGCGGGGGAAACGCTCGGCGTGGAACAGCGCGCGGCATTCTACGAAACCGCCGGCGCCACGCGGGACATGATCCAGAGCCACGTCCTGCAATTGACGTCCCTTGTGGCGATGGAGCCTCCCGCTGCGTTCGACGCTACGGCTGTGCGGAACGAAAAAATTAAAGTGCTGCAGTCGATACGGCCTTTCACCGAGGAAACCATTAAGACCGGCATTGTACGCGGGCAATACGGCCCCGGAAGCACGCCGGGGAACTCTTCACTGCTCGCGGGCTATCGGAAAGAACCGGGTGTAAAGCCAGACTCGGCAACAGAAACCTTTGTTGCTGCGAGAGTACAGATTGACAACTGGCGCTGGGCCGGTGTCCCGTTTTACCTGCGCACAGGCAAACGCCTGCCGAGCCGCGTGACCGAAATCGCAATTCAGTTCCGGCGGGCGCCGCACCTGGTGTTTCGCGGACAGGATCTTTCGACAAACACCTTGGTGCTGAACGTCCAGCCCGACGAAGGAATTTCGATCTCGTTTCATGCAAAACTCCCAGGCCAGGAGATGAAACTGAAGACGGTGACGATGGACTTCAGTTACCAGAAGGAATTTGGAGGCGGCGAGCGCAGCGCGTACGCAACTTTGATCAATGACTGCATGCGCGGCGACGCCACCCTGTTTGACCGCGCCGACGGCGTCGAAGCCGCCTGGGCGCTGGTGAATCCTATTCTCGAGTATTTTCAATCACACAAACCGAAGTTTCCAAATTACGCGGCGGGGACCTGGGGCCCTCATGAAGCCGACGAACTCCTGGAGCGCGATGGCCGACACTGGAGAAAACCTTAAAGGCGTACCGCGGGAAATCCTTCCCGGCGTACGCGTGTATCCGAATCCAATCGACGTGGCACGCGCGGCCGCGCGGCTCTTTGTGGATTTCGCCTGGCAGTCGATTGCACGCCACGGCCAGTTCCTCGTCGCGTTGTCGGGAGGCAACACCCCGCAATTGATGTATGAATTGCTCGCCTCGGCCGAGTTCCGCGGACAGGTGGACTGGGCCAAGGTGCACATCTTCTGGAGCGACGAGCGCGCCGTTCCCCCCGGCCATTCAAGCAGCAACTATGGCATGGCGCGTCGCGACCTGCTTCTCCGCGTGCCCATTCCGCCGGCGAACGTGCACCGCATGGAAGCCGAGAAGGCGAACATCGGGCGCGCGGCGAACGAATACGAGGAAGTCCTGAGGCAACATCTCGAACTCGACGATCGGGGCTTCCCGCGATTCCATTTGATTCTTCTCGGCATGGGCGCCGATGGCCACACCGCCTCACTTTTTCCTGGCACACGCGTCACACGGCAGACATCGCGATGGGTGAGCACGCCGATGATTGCGAAGCTCAACGCTCGCCGGATGACGCTGACGTTGCCCGTGCTTGACGCTGCGCTGCGCGTTGTGTTTCTCGTGGTCGGTGCGGAGAAGGCGGAGACCCTCCGCGCGGTACTGGACGGGAAAGCCGACCCGCCGTACCCGGCGCAGCAGGTCGAGCCTCGCGACAACGGATTGAAGTTGTTCCTGGTAGACGAAGCGGCGGCCGCTTTGCTCGAATCCGCTACTCCGCAGGTGGCTGGAGCGTCGCGCGAGAAATCCGCGGAATCGATTCGGGAGAAACCCGGGAGAGGTAAGTGATTCTGGCCGGGGATATCGGGGGCACCAAGTGCAATCTCGCCTTGTACCAGGTGCGCGAAGGGAAATATCAGCAAATCGCCCAGTGCCGGTATGAAAGCAGAAAGTTTTCCTCTTTTGACACGATCATCACCAAATTCTTGAGTGAAATCCCCAGCGGGACAAGAGAAATCGACTCGGGAAAGATCGAAGCGGCGGGTTTTGGAGTGGCGGGGCCTGTGATCGACCATCGCGTTAAAGCGACAAACCTGCCATGGGTTGTGGACGGTGCAGCATTGGCAGGACAGCTTGCCACCGGGCATGTCGTCTTGCTGAATGACCTGGAAGCAACCGGTTACAGCGTGACGTTTTTGGGACCATCGGAAATTTCAACTCTCAACCGGGGCGTGCCTTCGCCGCACTCCACTCAGGCGCTGATCGCTGCGGGGACGGGGCTGGGTGAGGCCATGCTTTTCTGGAATGGGGATCGCTACATTGTGGCAAGTTCAGAGGGTGGCCACACCGACTTTGCGCCGCGCACGGAGCGGGAAATTGAACTGCTGCGCCACTTGAAAAAGCGCCACGAATTCGTTAGCGCGGAGTTGATCCTGTCCGGCCGGGGATTCCGCGCCGTTCATGAATTTCTCGATGCATCCGTACGTCACCCAGGCTTCGACGGCCCGGAGGGCGATGCCGCTCCCGAAATCACGCGGTTAGGTCTCGAGGGGCAGTGCCCGGTTTGCGTCCAGACGCTTGATCTCTGGGCGGCCATATATGGCGCCGAGGCGGGAAACCTAGCGTTGAAGGTTCTTGCTCGTGGCGGCGTTTGGGTCGCTGGAGGGATCGCGGTCAAGATTCGCAAGAAAATGGAGGATGGCACGTTTTTTCGGGCATTCTGTGAAAAAGAAAAATTTGGCGCCCTCATGGCACAAATTCCCATCCAGATGGTGCTCAACGAAGAGGCGCCACTGCTCGGTGCCATGTCCCAGGCGGCCAGGGCTGCTGGGCTCCAAATTTGAGCCAAGACAATCTCCAGCCCAATGAAGTCTCTTCCGATGGAGGTGGCCTGCGTGCTGGCTTTAGCCAGGCTGCTTTCATTTCCAGGCGCGAAATGTTTATCGCGAGGCTTCGCTTCCCACTAGCTGCCCTACCGCGTGTATATCGATTACCACTTTATCGTTGACGCGCAGAATGAACGTGCTCGGGTTCTTGAGGCCCCACTGGACGTAGGGAACTGTAATGCGCGTAGCGAACCGCCACTGCAGCCCGTTCGGTTGGACGTCAATGGGAAGAGTTACATCGTGATCTTGTCCATGAAGCCGGAATTGGCCTGAAACTTCGACGCGAGATGAGCCTTGCGGGGCTATCGAGCCTTTTAATTGCTTTGGTGTGAAGGCGATTTCCGGAAACTTACCGCTCTCCAGGATGTCGCGATGCATTCTGCGGTCGCGGCTCCCATTGCCACTGTCTCCGCTGGTGGCGTCCACGATAATCGCACCGCTGATCGTGCCGGCCGAAGGGTCGAACCGGACCGCGCCGCTCTTGAGTTTGAACGCCCCATGAACCGTATGGAGAACGTCGCTGAGCTTGAACTCGATTTTCGTTTGCGCCGTGTCGAGTTGGATGACAGATTCCTGCGCCCGCCCGGCAGGAGCAAGAACAAGTGCGGTGAGTGCTGCGAAGAGGGCAAGAAAGAATCGACCTCTGATTTTTCCGGCAGACGAGGGTTTGGCTGCCATCACCGTCATGTTCGCAACAGTCTCCACCCGAAATCGATCATTTCGTTCACGCCGAGCGATGAAAGCGGAAGTGCGCCCGTGTGAATCGATAACAGTTTCGAAAACAACCCCGGCTCGTTTTCGAATAAACGAAGGGTTCTCCGGCGGACCCATGCGTTCCTTTCCATGATGAGCATGAGACGCGTCATGATGGCGGGCATCACTGCGATCTTTCGGTGGGCAGATTCGTAGTGCCCGAGGTCTCCTCGTTCGAACGCCTCGGCCAGATAGACGGCTTGCTGAAACGCGAGGCTGAGACCATGGCCAGTGATAGCGTCCACCGATCCGGAAGCGTCACCGACCAGCGCCACGCGTCCCCGGGTAACGGCCGGGAGCCGGCTCCACGAGGTCACGTTTCCCAATTCTTTGGTCGTGGGCGTTGCGCCTCGAAGTTTTTCGGTAAGAGCTGGGAAGAGCGGCAGGGCTTGGCTAATTCGGAGGCCAGCATCGCGGGAGAGCACAGACACGCAGACCTCTTGCGCATCGGTCGGCGTCGTCAACATCTGGCAATGTCTGCCCCAGTGTACATCCACAAGATTCGGCCAGGAGCGGACCCGAAAGTGCTGACGAAAGCCGAACCTCTTTCCGCTCGTGCGCAGCGGGTCAAGCTGCGCCCATCTTCGCACGGTCGAATTCTGCCCGTCGGCACCGGTGAGCCACGTGTAAGGAATGCGTCTGTCCCCGGCAGTGACATGGCGCAAGTCCACATTTGTAACGCGTGTGCCCCAATGGAAAACCACGCCCGCCTGGGTTGCCCGCTCAACCAAGAGTTGGTGCAGCCGGACGCGCCGCAGCGCAAATCCGGTTGCGCCAGGAAACTTCGCGCAAGCGGAGGATTCCTCGGCAGCAAACCGGATTCCGGTGAAGGGAACGGCGATATCGGAATTCAAGTGGATTCCGAGAACGCGCAGTGCGGCCACACCGTGCGGCAACAACCCTTCTCCGCAAGGTTTGTCAATCGGTGGCGTGCGGGCATCCAGAACAATAGCCCGAAGTCCCTTCTGGCTCGCCGCAATTGCAGTTGCGATCCCCGCCGGCCCCGCCCCAATAACGATAACGTCTGTATGTGGGTTCACTGGGAAGTCGCTATCGTGATCATCAGATGCCCGCTTGTTCGGCGAAGTTGCATTTGCCGTGTTCCAAAATAAAATTGGGTGATGATTGGCGGCGGAACCTGTGAAATTTAATTCTCATGCTTCAGAGCCGCCCGGGCCTTTTTCAAGTCTTTACGTTTCTCTGCATCTACTTGGGGGAAAGAGAGATCCAATTGTTCGAGCGCATGGATCAGGACTTCCGCCACGACGAGACGAGTGAACCATCTGTGGTCGGCAGGCACGACGTACCAGGGCGCGTACTTGGTGCTTGTGCTCCGAATCATTTCTTCATACGCGCCCATGTACTCATCCCAATGCTGCCGTTCCAGGACGTCGGTTGCGGAAAATTTCCAATTCTTCTCCGGCGTTTCCAGCCGTTCCAGGAACCGTTCTTTTTGCTCCTTCTTTGAGACGTTCAAGAAGAACTTCAGGACAATCATGCCATTGCGGTTGAGATAGCGCTCGAACGCGTTGATGTCTTCAAAGCGTTCCTGCCAGATCTTGCCCGAGACCTGACGTGCGGGCAATTTTTCCCGCGACAGAATCTCCGGGTGAACTCGAGCGACAAGCACTTCCTCATAGTAGGAGCGATTGAAAATGCCGATCTTGCCGCGTTCGGGGAGGAAACGCATGGTCCGCCATAGAAAATCATGGTCCAGGTCCTCGGCAGAAGGGGTCTTGAACGAAGTCACGCTGCAACCTTGCGGGTTCACGCCGGACATGACGTGCTTGATTGTGCTGTCTTTTCCCGCTGCGTCCATGGCTTGCAGGATCAAGAGAATTCCCCAGCGATCCTGCGCGAAAAGTTTTTCCTGCAATTCGGACAGACGGACAATTCCGCGTTCGAGCGCCTCGTGCGCATGCTCTTTGGATTTCAATCTGAGTGTGTCCGCAGGGTTGAAGTACTTCAAACGGAAGTTCGGTCCATCCGCTACGCAAAAGTGCTTCGCAAATTCACTTGCTTTCATGGACGCAATCTGTCCTTCCGCTAACGACCGGCATGGAAGCCCTCCCCGTTTCGTCCGGGCTGCCCAATTGCGTGTAGGAGTCTAAATGGTACGAGAGAGAATTGTCGAGATATTCCCAATTTTCCGTCTCAATCTCCCTTGTTAGCCAAATCGAATAAATGAATCTTCCTACGCACGCATGGGGGACAGGTCTTCAATGGTACCGTGAGCTTAATCTTGACCCCCTTCCGAACCTGTTCCTCAGGCCAGCAGACGTAGAAATTTCCGAAATGTACCGTGTGAGTCGCGGAGTAGATTCCAATGAAAAAATTACATCTGCTTGTACTGAATTTACTTTGTCTGATGATACTGGTGTACTTTGTTCTGGCTCGCGGTGTGGAAGGGCAGGACGGCAGGCACGAAGGGAGTCACGACAGGAACTTCTTTTTCGGTGGTTCGAGCGCTCCCCTATTCGGTGCTTCGAGTACGCCTGCCACAGAGGCCCCAACCGGCTTTGACAGTCTTACGAACGGCTTCGTCTTGCAAGAGCAGCATGACGCCGACGCGGACCAATTCAATGAACACGAGACTCCCCAGCAGGGGCTCGGGCCGCTGTTCAACTTGGACTCTTGCGGATCATGTCATTTCAATCCAGTGACAGGGGGAATCAGCGAGGTCGCCGAGTTACGGGCTGGGCACCGTGACCAGAACGGGTCGTTCGTGGATGCCCCAGGCGGCTCCCTGATTAACAGTGCCGCCTTGCCCGGCGTCCCCATGCCTTTTGTGCCGGACCGCGAAAACATTCGAACCTTCCGGACCACGCTGAATGTGCTTGGCGACGGCTTTGTGGAGGCCATTGCAGACGAGACCCTGGAGCAAATTGCCCGGTACCAGATCAACACCACCCGCGGGCGCATCGCGGGCCAAGTGATTCGCGTCCCGCTGGTCGAGGCTCCGGGCCAGACTCGCGTGGCGCGCTTCGGCTGGAAAAATCAACATGCCAGCTTGAAGAGTTTTTCCGGGGATGCCTACGTGAACGAGATGGGGATCACAACTCCCTTGTTTCCCAACGAGCGGACTTCGCTAGGTGTTGACGTGTCTTCATTTAGCCAAGGGACAGTCCCGAATAATCCAGGAGACGACGTGGATACTTTTGCTCAATTTATGAGGGCAACCAAGGCTCCGCCAAGAGATGCAAATGCTGCGTCCACACCAGCTGCGATGGCGGGAGCGCAGCTGTTTGAAAAAATCGGCTGTGCGACGTGTCATGTGAGCGCTATCGTGACGGCTCCCGCCGGCATGTCCATCAATGGGGGAACCCTGAACGTGGCGGAGTCGCTCGGCAACAAAATCATCCATCCCTTTAGCGACTTTCTGCTCCACGATGTGGGAACTGGCGACGATATCGTTCAAAATGGCGGCCAGGATACGGATGACAAGATGCGGACGCCGCCTCTGTGGGGTGCGCGACAGCGCAACCGGCTGATGCATGATGGCGAGTCCCTCACCTTCGAGAACGCCATCACGCGTCACAGAAACGAGGCCGAAGAGACAGTCGAACAATTCCGGCGGCTCTCACCGCAACAGAAGAGCTGGCTAATCGCTTTCCTCCGTTCGCTCTAAATTTTCGATAGCGCGAGGCGGGTAAAGAGGCCAGAACGGCAGAAGTGCCCGATATGCGCGAGCCATCGCCCAATTTGCGAATAGTCTATGACGGCGCACCCCACACCTTGCGAGCGGTTTCCACGACGAGTTCCAGCTTGCGCCACTGATCGTCCATGGAAAGCAGGTTTCCGGCGGCCACCGACGCGAAGCCACACTGCGGGCTGAGCGCCAGATTTTCAAGCGGCACATACTTGGCCGCCTCATCGATGCGCCGCCGCAGCTCATCCTGGGATTCAAGCCTGGGTTCCTTCGTCGTGACGAGCCCCAGGACAACCTTCTTGCCGCGTGGAACGAGGCGCAACGGCTCGAACCCACCCGCGCGGTCGGTGTCGTATTCGAG
>JBGPXQ010000250.1:0-3675 GCA_041492805.1 Terriglobia bacterium
ATCATCAACTCTTTCCAAGGTACGCCGGCCCGGATCGCCGGAAATGCAAAATCAGGCCAGGTCTTCCGGGCGAATCGGCAAGCGGCGAATGCGCTTGCCAGTCGCCGCAAAAATCGCATTGCAGAGCGCCGGGACCACGGGCGGCACGGAGAGCTCTCCAGCGCCGGTCGGCTTCTCTTCGCTCGGAACGATGTGTACTTCCACGGCCGGCATTTCGTTCATACGCAGCATGGGGTAGTTGTTGAAATTGGTCTGCTCGACGCGACCGCGGGAAATCGTGATCGTGCCATGTAGAGCGGACGTCAGTCCGTATACCACCGCGCTTTCGCTCTGTGCCGCGATGTTGGTTGGATTCACGACGCGCCCGACGTCCACCGCGCAAACAACACGGTGGATCTTCAGTGTCCTCTCGCTGCGATTCACCGAGATTTCAACGACCTGGGCGGCGTAGCTCAGGAATGCGGTCAGCACAGCGATGCCGCGGAATCTGCCTGCCGGGAGCGGCTTGCCCCACCCCGCCTTCTGCGCGGCCAGTTCCAGAACGGCGAGATGCCGCGGAGCTTTGCCAAGAAAACGCCGCCGGAACTCATAAGGATCTTTCTTACCCGCAGCCGCAAGCTCATCCATAAAACTTTCGCTGAAGAAACCGTTTTGCGAGTTCCCCACCGACCGCCAGAATCCCACCGGTATTCCAGTTTCGGTCAACTGGTAATCCACAAGGATATTGGGAATCGCATAAGGAAGATTATCGACGCCTTCGACGCTGGTGGGGTCAAGGTTGTTCTTGATGCTTCCTGGAAACCAGGCATTCATGATCGAGGGACACGCGACGCGAGTCGTCCAGGCAACAGGCCAGCCGTCCGCGTCGAGGCCGCCTGCCAGCCGCGCGTACGATGCGGGACGATAGAAATCGTGCTGCGTATCATCTTCACGTGACCATGTCACTTTCACGGGCGCGCCAATCGCCTTCGACGTCTCCACCGATTCGATTACAAAGTCGGTGCCGGCCTTGCGCCCGAAGCCGCCCCCCAGAAACGTCGTATGGATGAATACAGCCTCCGGCTTCAAACCACAAATTTTGGCTGCCACAGCCTGCGCCATCGTCTGAAATTGCGTGGGAGCCCATACATCGCAGCGGTCCGCGCGAACATCCGCGGTGCAGTTCTGTGGCTCCATCGTGGCATGCGCCAGGAAGGGAACCTCATACACCGCCTCAATCTTCTTTGCCGCGCCTGCCAGCGCCGTGGCCGCGTCGCCTTCCTTGCGCGCCTCCACGCCGGGTTGCGCCGCCCGCTCCGCGAAGAGCTTGCTGATACTATCGCTGCTGACGTTTGCGTTCGGTCCTTCATCCCATTTCACTTCGAGCGCGCGGCGCCCTTGCATCGCCGTCCAGGTGCTGTCGGCAACCACGGCAACGCCACTCGAAATCTGGATCACATTTTTAACACCCGGCACGGCCTTCGCTTTCGTTGCGTCGAAGCTGGCGACTTTCCCGCCGAACACAGGGCAGCGTGCCACTACCGCGTAGAGCATTCCCGGCCGCCGCACATCGATTCCGAACTTCGCGCGGCCATCCACCTTTTCCCGCGTGTCCAGCCGCTTGGTTGATTTCCCGATCACGCGGAACTGCTTCGGGTCCTTGAGCGGTACGTCCGAGGGCACTGGCAGTTTTGCCGCAGCTTCGGCGAGGCTGCCGTAAGTCAGGCGGCGCTTGGTGGGCTCATGCAGAATCACGCCGTTTTCCGCACGGCACGCTGTCTTCTCGACGCCCCACTTCTGCGCGGCGGCTTGGAGCAGCATATCGCGCGCCGCCGCTCCGGCCTTCCGCATAGGGTCCCAGGACGAGCGCACACTCGAGCTGCCGCCCGTCCCCTGCATGCCGAATGCAGGATTGAAATATTCCTTGGCGGCAGGAGCGAATTCGGTCCGAATTTTCTTCCAATCACACTCGAGCTCTTCGGCCGCGAGCATACAAAGCGCCGTCTGAATGCCCTGGCCCATTTCCGACTTGTCGATCATGATCGTCACGCTGTCGTCGGTGCCAATGCGCATCCAGGCGTTCAATGCCACCGGTGCTGCCGAGCCCGCAGGCGGCGCGGCGAGCGCTTCAAAACGTCCGGGCAAATAGAATCCAATCACCAGTCCGGTCGCTCCGGCCACGCCGGTCTTCAGAAAGCTGCGACGATCCACTCTCATTGTTGTGCCGGCGGTCATACGGAAACTCCCAAGTCAACGATCTGCGTACGCAGCACTTGTCCCGTGTTTTCATCCGCGCCGAGACTCGCAGCCTTTGGAGGGGCGTCGTGCAACTGCGCGGCGCGATGGACAGCCTGGCGAATCCGCTGATACGTGCCGCAGCGGCAGATATTGCCCTTCATCGCGTCATCAATTTCTGCATCGCTCGGCTGCGCCTTCTTCGCCAGAAGCGCCGCGGCGGACATGATCTGCCCTGACTGGCAATAGCCGCACTGCGGCACGTCAATCTCGATCCAAGCCTTTTGGACAGGATGGCTGCGGTCGGGAGAGAGTCCCTCGATGGTGGTAATTTTCTTTCCCGAGACGGTTGAAATTGGCGTGACGCAGGAACGGGTGGCTTCCCCGTCGATGTGTACCGTGCACGCGCCGCACAAGGCCATGCCGCAGCCGAACTTCGTGCCCGTCATCCCCAGCGTGTCGCGCAGAACCCACAGCAGCGGCATATTGGGATTGACGTCCACCATCTGGGGCTTCCCGTTCAATGTGAATTGAATCGCCATAGGAGGTCTCCTCGAAACAATTGCAGACTACCACAATCTGCCGGGCTGTTGCAGAAAGGTCATTTTACTGCAAACTTGAATCCGAGGAAAAGGAAGAGGATGTGCAAAATGATCGCGGCCGGTTACTTCTCGCCCTTTTTGCGATCGAGTTTCAGTGTGAGGACGAATTCTTTGCGGTTGTCAAAGTTCGAAATGGACCGCGAGGATGAAATCCAGCCCTCGTGTTCCGCGTGAATCTGGTAGTCGACGTTCAGATCGAGACCGCTAAATCGGAATTGGCCCTCTTTGTCGGAAAGGTGAGTCGTAATATCTTGCGTGTGAACATTCTTCAGATACACAACGGCGGACTCGACCGGGGTTTCCTGTTTGTCGACGACGGTGCCCCGAACCGTCCGCAACTCGGATTCACGGCCCCTGCCCTGCGCAAACAGAGCGGTTGCCGCGAACGCCATTAGCATGAGGAGAGCGAGCCTTCTGGATGTGTTCATGATTTTCCTCCGGCGAGCGGCTCCATCTGGAACGTCAGGTCCTCCCAATTGCCTGCACGCGCGTCGATCTTGCGCGTCTGGGACATGAAACCATGTGCTTCGATCGTCAACTCGTACTCAGCGCCCTGTTTGACCCTTGCTCCCAGCTCACCACGTCTATCGGACATGGCTTCCCAGCGGAATTTCTGTTCGTCCGCCCGCCGGATGCGGGCCTTCGCGCCAGGCAAAGCGAAGCCTTGTATAGTGAACACGCTGGCGAATATGACGAAGTCGTGCGCATGTGAGTCGGTCTGTTTCTGATCGCCGGCGGCTGCAGCGGGAACCGAGATCACACCCGGCGCCATGACCAGCATCAGCATCGCGAAGGGCAACATTCGTCTATTATTAGGATGATCAAAGGGAGGGAGGGGATGCCGGAAGAATCCGAGGAG
>JBGPXQ010000029.1:0-13049 GCA_041492805.1 Terriglobia bacterium
GAAGACCCCACCAATGCGGAATACAAGCTCCGGGCCACCCGCATGCGTTTCACCGCGGGACAGTGGCATATCGAGCAGGGGCAGAAGGCGCGCGCTGCCGGTGATCTACAAACCGCGCTGGGCGAATTCCAGAAGGCCCACGGCATCGATCCCTCGAGTGCGATCGCCGAGCAAGAGCTGCGGAAGACGCTCGACTTGATCGCCGCGGCGAAGGCGGCCGAGGCTCCCAAATCGCCGGCCACGGCGCCACCGGGCACAACCGACCTTGCTTCCTCACCTCCGGAACTGAAACCGCTCTCGCGCGAACCCATCAACCTGAAAATGACGAATGAAGCGCGCATCATCTTCGAAACGATCGCGAAACTCGCCGGCCTCACCGTCATCTTCGATCCCGATTTCAACTCCCGGCGCATCTCGGTCGAGTTGCCGAACGTCACCCTCGAGCAGGCCCTCGACGCGGTTTCGCTCGAGACCAAAGCGTTTTGGAAGCCGCTGACGAGCAACATCATCGTCGTTGCGCCGGATCAAACCCAGAAGCGCAAGGACTTCGAAGACCAGGTCGTCCAGACGTTTTATCTCTCGAACACCGTGACTCCGCAGGACCTCACTGAAATCGTGACCGGCCTGCGTCAATTGCTCGATCTCCGCCGCATAACGCAAGTGAATCAGCAGAACGCCATCATCATCCGCGACACCCCTGACAAGCTCACCCTCGCTGGAAAAATCATTCGAGACATCGACAAGGCCAAGCCCGAGGTCGTCATCCAGGTGGAGGTGCTGCAGGCAAGACTCGACCGCCTCCGCGATCTCGGCATCCAGCCGGGCAGCAGCGCTGTGCTTTCCTTTACGCCGCGCAGCGCGCTTGGACCGGGCAGCACCGGCAGCTCCACAAGCGGAACCACGACCGGGACGACTTCTTCACCGCAAGTTACCTTGAATAACCTGAAGCATCTGTCCACTTCGGATTACAGCCTCACGCTCCCCGGTGCGGTGGCCAACGCGCTCCTCACCGACAACACCACCCGCATCATTCAGAATCCTGAAATCCGCGTGACCGATGGTCAGACGGCCAAGGTCCGCATCGGCGATCGCATTCCCATCGCCACCGGCAGCTTTCAGGCCGGAGTCGGAGTGGGCGTGGGCGGCGGTGCGGGCGTGATCAACCCTCTGGTGAATACGCAATTCCAGTACATCGACGTGGGCGTGAACATTGACGTCACGCCTCGCGTCCATCCCGACGGCGACGTCAGCATGAAGCTGTCCATCGAGGTCTCCTCGGTTTCCGGTACGCGCAGCATCGGAGGGATTGACCAGCCGGTGATCAGCCAGAACAAAATCGACCACGACATCCGCCTGAAAGAGGGCGAGGCGAATATCCTCGGCGGATTGATCGAGCGCGAAGTCATAAAGAATCTGAGCGGCTGGCCCGGCGTCTCCCACATTCCGTTCCTCCGCTATTTCTTCTCGAACGAGCACACCGAATTGGCCGACAAGGAAGTCCTGATCATCCTGACGCCGCGCGTCATCCGCTTGCCGAGCATCACTGCGGAGAATCTGCGCTCACTCGCAGCCGGAACCGACACGAATGTTCGAGTGTACAAGGAAGATGAGATGAGCTTGCCCGCGCCGGTTCCGCTCGTACCGCCGGCGTCCACGGGGACATCGCCCGCTGCCCCGCCCCAGCCGTCGCCGGCCTCCGCGCAACTGCCGCAGCCCGCGGGCGCCGCACGGCTGCGTTTCGAGCCCGCGACTCCAGCGCTGAAGGCGGGCGACTCCACAACGATCGGGCTGATTGTGGATGGCGTGAATGACCTGTTCTCGATTCCGTTGCTGCTGAAGTACAACCCTGCGGTGATCCAGATCGACGAGGTACGCCACGGCGGCTTCCTTTCCGGCGGGACGCAGGAAATCGCGATCGTTCAGCGCGTCGATCAGCAGCGCGGCGAAGCAATTATTTCAGCCACGCGCCAGCCGAACACGCCGGGCGTCAGCGGCACCGGTACGCTGCTCGGCATCGTCATCCATGCAGTCGGCCCGGGGATCTCGACGCTCCAGATCTTGCAGGTGAACCCCCGCGACTCGCAGCAGCGGCCCATTCCGATGGCTTCCCAGCAGGCCACGATCACGGTGCAGTAGGCCATGAAAATAAGAACGATGCACTGCAACAGGATGGCCCGCAGCGCGGCGGGCATGACGCTGCTCGAACTCATCATCGCCTGCGGCATCTTGATGATCCTGGCGAGCACGGCGCTGCCGGTGGCCCGCCTCAGCATCAAGCGCCAGCGCGAACAGCAGCTTCGCGAGGCGCTGCGTGAGATGCGGACCGCGATCGACCGTTACAAGGACGCCGCGGACAAAAATCTGATTCAGGTGAAGGCCGGCACGGAGGGCTATCCACCCGATCTCGACACGCTCGTGACTGGCGTGCAGCTCGCCGGAGCGCCGGATCGTCACGTGCGCTTCCTCCGCCGGATCCCGGTGGATCCGATGACCGGAACAAGGGATTGGGGAATGCGTTCCGTGCAGGATGATCCGGATTCGCAAAGCTGGGGCAGCCAGGACGTGTTCGACGTCTTTACGCGTTCTACCGGCACCGCGCTCGATGGAACGAAATACTCGGATTGGTAGGCGAATGCAGAATCCCGTCTCGCGACTGACGAACCATCAGCTCTCGATCCCGCCGCGCCACGCGCCCGGCGAGCGCGGCTTCACCCTGCTCGAACTGATGATCGTCATCACCATCATCCTGATCCTGGTGACGATGGGCGCGGGCCGCTACGAACAATCCGTGCTCCGCGCGAAGGAAGCTTCGCTGAAGCAGGATCTTTTTGTCATGCGCCAGGCCATCGAACAGTACACGCTGGACAAGCAGCAGGGGCCGCAATCGCTCGAGGATCTTGTCAGCTCGGGTTACCTTCGCGAGATTCCCACCGACCCGATCACCCGGCAGAAGGACTGGCAGACCTCAGCGGAAGATTTACTGTTGAGCCCGGAACAATCCTCCACCGGCATCACCGATGTCCACTGCGGCTCCGATCAGGTCTCTCCCTTCGAACACACTCCCTACAGCTCCTGGTGATCCGGCACGTCTCTCGCCCGGTGTTTGACCCCAGCCTGTGCTTCCGCTATCATGCTTTCGCGGGGTGGAGCAGCCTGGTAGCTCGTCGGGCTCATAACCCGGAGGTCGTTGGTTCAAATCCAACCCCCGCAACCAGCACTGATTCGCGAGAGGCCGAGCAGAGCGCTCGGCCTTTTTCTTTTGGACGGAAAAGAGAAACGCAAGTTATGATTCCGTCGAGCTGACATTTCTCTCTTCTGCCCGCCCGGGCGGGCAGGGGCCGGAGGTCGCCTTGCGGTTCAAATCCAACCCCCGCAACCATAGCTTTTCTCTTTCAGCAACTTCTGCGAACCCTGCAACCATCCGAATTTATGTTTTTCATCCTTGAAGATATCGAAAGAATTGAACTGTTCTTCTAAGTGCAGGGCCCAGCACACGTTTACTGATCGAAATGACGGCACAGCCTCCGGTTGCCCCTCATTCGAGAACAATGCCGCACGGAGACCCTCCCTAATGACGATCCGTCGAAGCCTGTAGCGAATGTGTGCTAGCATTTCCAAAATGGCGAGGTTCACTTTTGACGTTGGAGAATAGCGTGTCCATAAGCTCGGCTACGCCTGATCGCTCGAAACGCCGCTCGTTCGCCGGAAAAGTCGCGCTCATAACTGCCATCGCAGCGGGTGTCTTCCTACTGTTTCTGCTGACGCTCTCTTTTTGGAACGTAGGAGTGACAAAGTGGCAGCATGCGCGTAATCCAGTGCCCGGTAATTTCTATCTCGTGGACGGGCGCCAAATGCACATCGACTGCTCCGGCGCCGGCTCGTCTACTGTCGTCATCGAGGCTGCCGCCAGCGCCAATTGGTTGGCCTGGAAGGGAGTGGAGTCGCGACTTTCGCCACTGACTCGCGTTTGCACCTATGATCGCGCGGGACATGGTTGGAGCGAGCCTCGCCCGGGTCCCCGCGATGCGGAAACGATTGTTCGTGAATTGCATGCCTTGCTCGACCAGGCGGGTGTGCAGCGGCCGCTGGTCTTGGCGGGCCATTCTGCAGGTGGCCTCTATGTCCGCGAGTACGCCCGGGAATTTCCGGCCGAAGTCGCGGGTGTCGTGCTCATCGATTCCAGCTCGCCCCAACAGCTCGACGAGCTTCCGGGCGAGCGGGCATCGTATGAGCAGGAAAAGCAAGACCTGGGGCGCCAGCTGATGTGGGAAAAAACGGAGGTTTGGTCGGGATGGGCGCGCCTCATGGGCCGCTGTCGGGACATCCCGTCCCCGGAGCTTCAGTACCTCGCCGGCCAGTACAATGCCACGGTGTGCCGGCCCGCCTATGTGGGCGGTGAGGACGACGAATTCCAGTATTTCGAGGAGACCTGCCGGGAGGCAGCACGGCTGACCAGCTTCGGCAAGGTGCCCCTGCTGATTCTCTCGCGGGATCCCAATCTAGATAGCGACAAGATGACGGCACGTGAGATCGCCGGGGAACGAGCGTGGGATCGAGAGCAGGAGGCATCAAAATCGCTCTCACCGCTGAGTTGGCACGTGATTGCGCGCGGCTCCGGACACGGAGTACAACACGACAGACTCGATGTCGTAGTGGCCGAAATGACGCGCCTTATCGGTTACCTGCACGGTGGACCCGAGCCGCCGTTCGGAAGCACCATGGTCGAGTAAGCCGTCGGAATATCCCCCGCACGCCGGGTAAACGACTGATCCCCAGACAGTCGTCCGTTCCCGGATTGTCGGCTACTCGGAAGCAATCGCGCCCCGTGACCTTCCTCGCTGGCTGAGCAGCGAGCCGGATCAGTTCCATTCTAGACGGCAGGACAAGCAAGTTCGGATGGATGCAGGCCCCCGCAACCAGCAATCATTTCCGAGGCCAGGCGATCTGCCTGGCCTTTTTTTTGTTGCGGAAAGGAAACGGAAGTTATGAGCCCGCCGGGCTGACGTCTCTCCAGCGGCCCGACCATGTCGGGTCTGGGCCGGAGGTCGCTGGTTCATCCCGAATCCTAGGGACCAACCCCCGCAACCAGCACTGATTCGCGAGAGGCCGAGCAGCACGCTTGGCATTCTTTCTTTAATCCGGAAAAGAAACGCAAGTTATGAGCCCGCCGGGCTGACGCGAAACGCGAGCCCCCTGTCCCACCCTGCTTCCACATGGCTCCGACTAGGCTTGGACTCAAACTCGCTTCTGACTCATCGGGCACACCCCGTTTTGCACTGACAATCTCCAACGCGAGGGCTATCGGTAGCCATTCCGGAGCAGGGTTTCGATAAAGCGTGAGATGTCGGGTTCGCCTCCCAGTGCTTCGCGAATCTTGGTGATGGCGGTAGGAAGACTGTGATTGAGATTCACGCCTCTAGACTCTTCTGAGTAACGGGCAGAATCGTAGAAGACAGGTCATCTCGCAATGCGTCGCTGCAAGACTTCGAGGATTCCTGCAAGTAACATCGCGGGCGTCGGCGGGCAGCCAGGGATATATCCGTCCACGGGAATGACGGCGTCCACCGCGCCGACGACTGCGTGGCTGCCTGCGAAAATTCCGCCGCTGCACCCACATGCTCCCACCGCTACCACCAACTTAGGCGCTGGAACCGCCTCATAAGTGGCTTTCACGGCGTCAGCCATGTTGCGCGTGACCGGACCCGTCACCAGGAGCATGTCGGCGTGCTTGGGGGAAGCGACGAAATGAATCCCGAAGCGCTCCAGGTCGTAATACGGATTGGTGAGAGCGGCGATCTCCGCCTCGCAACCGTTGCACGAGCCCGCATCCAATTGACGAATGTTCAGCGCCCTTTGCAAGAGCGAGTGGATCTTCCCGCGTGCGGCTTCCGGGCTCGGTCCACGAGGCGTGATCTCTCTGCGGCCATCGAGATCCCAGAGCCGCACCGTCTGTTCCATGGCCACGCCGCTCCAGGTGAACTGCTTCGCAGCGACGACGGCTCCTTCGCCAGATTCCATGCACTTGCCACAGCCAATGCACTCACCATAAGAGAGTCTCAGGCAGCGATGACCCTCATATTCCTCGAAGCCCAGCGCCGCCGTTGGACAGACTTCCACGAGCCTCCGAGCAATAGGCGGCGTCAAGCGATCGGCGACTACGTCCGGCATTCGGCTGCCGTCACAGTTCCCCAGCAAAGCCTCGACCGGAATCAATCGGTTCGGCTGGCGCAGGCTCCGGCCAATCACGTCAAAAATCATCGATCACATCCCGAGTAGGAAAGATTGAAGCTCTTATTGATCAGCGGGAAATCCGCGATAATGTTGCCCGCCACCGCAAAGGGCATCGCGGGCCAATTCTGAAACGACGGAGACTTGATGTGGCACCGCGTCAGGCGGCCCTCACGGGCTTCTATCCAGTAGTAGAGTTCTCCGCGGGGCGACTCCACGGCAGAAGACCCCTGCACGTCCCCGCGTAAGGGCAGAGGAACGGACACGCTTCCACCCGGAAGGGAGTTCGCGGTTTCCTGAATCAATCGTGCGGATGCCGCTGCTTCCGCAATCCGGATTCGCGCGCGGGCCATCACGTCTCCGTAATGCGTGACAGGGACTTCGATGGGACATTTTTCGTAGTGACCGTAGGAGTGGTCGCGACGAATATCAAGATTTATGCCGCTGGCACGCGCCACCGGGCCGACCACTGCGAGGTCACGCGCCACTTCCTGGCTGAGGATTCCCGCCGTCTCAAACCGGTTCTGGATGGAGGGTGTTTCCAGCACCAAGCGCGCGAGATCCGAAAAATCCTGATCGGCCCGTGCCACAGCCTGACTGAGTTCGAGCATCTTGCTCGAGTACGGATCAAATCGCAGGCCACCGGGGACGGCGATGCCGCGCCAGTATCGCGTTCCGCAGCACTGCGCGGATGCCTGAAGCAGGGATTCCTTGATGCGCATCGCATACGCGGCGGCAACGCCAAAGCCTACATCCGTGCACAACCCGCCGACATCCGAGATGTGCGAGACGAGCCGCTCGAACTCCAAACCAATCAGGCAAATGGCCGAGACGCGCGGCGGAACCTCGATTCCGTAAGCATTCTCCACTGTTTGGGAATAGCAAACCGCGTGCGCAAAGCAGTTGTCGCCGGAGACCGATTCCGCGAGCATCGTTCCATCGGCGACGGAGCTCCCCTCAAAAAGTTTTTCGGCGCCTTTGTGAGTGTAGAAATGGCGCAATTCGAGATGCAGGACTGTGTCCCCCACTACGCTGAACCGGAAATGTCCCGGTTCGATGATGCCTGCGTGAACGGGGCCGACTGCGACTTCCGCGATGCCCTCTCCCTGAACCTGCAAAAAGTGGTACTCGCGATTCGACCAGGGAACGTCGTCCACCGGATCCACCATCGGGTACACACCGTCGGGCCAGTGATTGTGAAAAATCAATGGCCGCAGATCGGGGTGCCCCGCGATCTCGATGCCGAACTGGTCGTGGAGTTCCCGCTCGTACCATGCTGCCGCCGGCATCTGGAGCGCAATGGAACTGAGCGGGCCGCTAACTGGCAGCACGATCTCGCGATAATCGGGGTCTCCAACATCAAAAACGTAGTGAACGCGTCTCTCCCGGTTTGGACCGAGGCTCCCGAAAAGAGTTACGAGGCGTCCCGAGTCTCCCTCTTTGGTCTGCGGAATGGCGAGTATCGCTCCCGAAGCCGGCCTCCGGGTGTGCGGAACTGCCGGTGAGGTATTTTCCTTCACCGTAACACCGCCATGGCTTCTTGCAGGAGGACACCGAACAAATGAGGAATCCGCGCCCCGAAGAACAGGAGGCAAAAAGCGGCGATCCCCATGGCAGTGTATTCCGACGGAATGAGCTTTGAACTCTCCGGTTGCCGAACCGGCTCCCCGCCGAGCATGCGAGACAGGTGGTGGGCGAATCCGCCGAACACCACGGAGAGCACGATCAAGAAAAGAACCACAACAAGGTAGCGCGCCTGCGTGAACGCTTCGGACAGAATGGCAAACTCGCTGATGAACAGGCTGAACGGCGGCAGGCCCGCAATCGCCAGACTCCCGACGAGCAGGGCGGCGCTCGTCTGTGGCATCGTTCGAGACAAGCCGCTAATTCCATCCATGCGCAACGTCCCTAAATTGTGGCGGACGTTGCCGGCGCTGAAAAACAGAAGGGACTTTGCGACAGAATGATTGAACGTATGCAGCAGTGCGCCGAAAAGTCCCAGTGACCCTCCCAATCCCAGGCCGATGGCAATGATTCCCATGTGTTCAACGCTGCTATAGGCCATCAGACGCTTCAGATTTCGTTGCACCAGAATGAGCAGCCCGGCCACAACCATGGACATCACGCCGAAGATGAGCAGCAACGTGTGCGGGAAAGCGGGCCCGGCAGCGTGGGAGACAATGGCGTCGTAGCGCATCAATGCGTACATGGCGCAGTTGAGCAGCACTGCCGAGAGCAATGCACTGATGGGTGTGGGTGCTTCGGCATGTGCGTCCGGCAGCCAGCTATGCATCGGAACGAACCCAATTTTTGTTCCGTAGCCAACGATGACGAAGACGTAGGCGAGTTTCAGCAGGTGCGGGTCGAACCCCAGGTGAGGCGCGGCATTCATCAGCGAGGCCCAGTCGAGCGCTGTGGCCGGATTCATGCCCGCCTTCACTGCGGCGAGATACAACACAATCGTGCCAAACAGCGCGAAGGCGATTCCCACGGTGCAGACCATGAGATATTTCCAGCCGGCCTCGACTGCGCCTTCGGTGTTGTAGAAACCTACCAGCAGAGCCGAGGCCAGCGTCGTTCCCTCCATCATGATCCATAGCAGGCCGAGGTTTGCGGAGAGGCACACACTGATCATCGTGAACAGGAACAGGAAAACCAGGGCATAAAACCAGCGCGGTGAAGAGAAACGTCCCTCTCCGATGTGGCGCAGATAGCCCGAGGCGTAAATCAACACCAGGCCCGAAATGAATGCGATGCTCATAAGAAAAAAAGAGCTCAGGCCATCGGCGCGCAAATACCGGCCTTCTTGCAGAGCTCCGTGGATGTGGACCTGCCGGACCACGGCTCCGAGCGCGACAATCTCCAGTCCTCCCACCAGCAGCGCTGCACGAGTGGCCACTCGCGGGTTCCGGAAGCTCAGAACCAGGCCAGCGCCGAGTAGCGGGATTGCGAGTGGCAGCAGAAGGATCATTCGCTCAGCCCCGAAGCCGCCGCAGCTTCGACACGTCCAAATGTTCAAACGTGTCGCGGATGCGGAAGGTGAAGATTCCCATCAGAAGCAGTCCCATCAGAATATCGAAGAAGATGCCAATCTCGATGACCAAGGGCATGCCGAACGTTGTGATCAGGGCCGCCAGAAAGATACCGTTTTCCAGCACCAGCAGCCCCAGTATCTGCATCAGCGCCTTCTTGCGGCTTACCATCAGGAACGCCCCGGTAAGAATCAGAGCGACGGCCGCAGCCAGAGCGTCGTCCGGCACGTGCACGGCCTGGCCATAGGAATGAACGGCTGCATAGGACAGGTAAATCATCGCTGCGGCGATAAAGACCGACTGCGTCGGCGTGGTCGAAGCTTTCACATCGTTTGATGTTTTCAGCCGCCTCGACAGAAGGAAGAAAGCGCGAGGAATCGCGACAACCTTGATGAGGAAAACCAGGGCCGCAACCACATAGGCTCCGGCAAGCCTTTCCTGGAATCCAGTGGCGAAAACCTCCGCTGTGATGACCGCCGACTGCAGGCTGAAGAGAAGCACGCTCGTCGAGACACGCCGAGCGACCGCCAGCAGCAGAATCGTAAGAAAGAGAAAGACGGAAAATGAGCTCAGAACTTTTCCGGTCGCCATTCCCACCAAACCCATGTCGCTACCTCTTCGCCAGCATTGTAAAAATCACTGCAAGTGCGCTCACCGCAGATGCCACGCCCAGGAACTCCGGGACGAGATACATGCGCAGCTTGGCCACCGCGCTCTCGACCACGCCCAGCAGAACCATCAGAATGGCAACTTTTGCACCATAGAGGAGCAAGGCCACGGCAGCCCCCCAGCCAAGACCAGCGGGAGTCATGCCCCAAGGCGCGAACAGCGCGATCAAAAGGGCGAGCATCGCATGGAGCTTGATCGCGCTCGCCCATTCGATCAGCGCCAGGCTTGGACCCGAGTATTCCAGCACCATCCCCTCATGGATCATCGTCAACTCGAGATGAGTGGCCGGATTGTCAACGGGCATTCGGCCGGTCTCGGCCAGGATCACCATGCTCAGAGAGATAAAAGCCAGAATGTGCACCGCGGAAATGTTGAAGACGTTCTGCTGGAGCGTCCACCCAACTATTCCCGCGATGTCAGCGCGGGATGCCAGGATGGCAACCGCCACCAGCCCCAGCAAAAACGGGGCCTCAGCCAGGCTCGAGACCAATGCTTCGCGGCTGGCGCCCATCCCGCCGAATGAGCTTCCTCCGTCCAGAGCACCGAGAGAGAGAAAAAACCGCCCCAGCGCCAGCAGGTACACCAGCAAAAAGAAATCGCCCCAGGATGCCAGCAAGGCCGTGGGCTGCAATACCGGAACAAATGCGGCCACCGATGCCGTGGTCCCGAACAACAGAATCGGCGCAAGGCGAAACACCGCCGAGGAGGTGGGAGGCACCAGATCTTCCTTGCGCAGGAGTTTGACGAGGCCGGAGTAAGGACGCCAGATGCTGGCTCCCTGGCGCTTCTGCAGCCGTGCCTTAATGCGCGCGATGATTCCACCGACCAGCGGCGCGCCCAGGATGAGTATCAGCGCCTGCAGGATGTTCATCGCAATCTTCATCGCTGGAACCTCAAAAATGTGAGCAGGGAGACCAGTGCGAGAAATATGTAAAGCAGGTACACCTGGATGTTTCCCGTCTGCAACCGGCGCATCTGGTGCGCCAGCGACACAATCATTTCGACGAACGGCCGATAGAGAGCCCTTTCGTAAGAGGTCGTGCGCACGGAACGATACGAAATGGAGGCGGGGAAGTACGGCTGATCGGCAGGGAGTCTTTCGACCTTACGATCGGGTCTGTAGATTGAGGAGAACACAAAACGGATCGGTTTCGAGAAAACTGTGGAAGTGTACTGCATGCGGGGTGTGAGCTCCGGAAGACCGCATGCCCACGTCCGAACCATTCTCTTCCCACGCTTGCACAACGCCGCGGTGGCGCACATTCCCAGGATGATCGCTGCGGTCCACGGAATGATGCGGGTGATGCTCAAGGTCTCCTCCGGCACGCCAGCGCCGGGAATCAGCACTTGCGCCAGCGCGACGAGCGGCCGCAAGAGAAGTCCGGGCAGGATTCCAATCAGCAGGCAGGCTGCTGCCAGCAAAGCCATGCCGCTGCGCATCAATACCGGCGCCTCGACCGCGTGCTCCGCCTCCATGCTGCGCGGACGGCCCAAAAAGGCCACACCGAACACCTTCACAAAACATGCCGCCGCCAGCCCGCCAATCAGAGCAAGCACACCTACCATCAACGGCAAGACAATCTGTGCCTTCGTATTTGTCAGCACCGAGCCGGCCAGAAAACTTCGAAACGTGAGCCACTCACTGATGAAGCCATTGAACAGCGGCAAGCCAACGATCGAGCAGCAGCCGATAAGAAAGGCCGTTCCGGTGACCGGCATGCGGCGCTGCAACCCGCCGAGCTCCTCCAAATCTACGGTGTGCGTTGCGTTTGCAATTGCCCCCGCACCCAGAAACAGGAGGCTCTTGAAGAGAGCATGGTTAAATGTGTGTAGCAGAGCTGCGGTGAGCGCCAGCGTGGCCCAGAGCGGCGCGTGATGGGCCAGAAAGATCAACGACGTTCCGAGCCCCAGATAAATGATCCCGATGTTCTCCACGCTGTGATAGGCGAGCAGTCTCTTGAGGTCATGTTCGGCAATCGCGTACAGAACGCCGAGAAACCCCGAGACTCCGCCCGCCAATAGAACCACGTATCCAAACCAGGGCGGTCCGCCACCAAGGAAATCAAAGGCCAAGCGCACAAACCCGTACACCGCCGTCTTCAACATGATGCCGGACATGAGCGCTGACACAGGGCTGGGCGCGATGGGATGGGCCCGTGGCAGCCACAAGTGCAGGGGAATAATGCCGGCTTTGGTTCCAAAACCCACAAAGGCCAGCACAAAGATCGCGGTCCGGGTTCCCGCCGGCACCAGGCTGCTCGCCGAACGAATGGCCCCAAATTCCAAACTGTGCGAGAAGGGCAGGAAAAGAAAAAAACAGGCGGCGACTGCGGCCGCGCCTGCATGCATCATCAGCAAATAGATGAAGACATTGTGACGCCGTTCCGGGGAGTCGCCCTCCATCAAAATCAGGCCGGCGGAAACAATCGTCATCAGCTCCCAGCCCGCAAGAAAGGCAAAACCCGTGGAAGCCGTTACGACCACGATCATCGAAAGGAGAAACAGCGAAAAGAATCCCCAGATCCAGTTGCGGCGCTGTTCCGAGTAGTGAAGATCGAAATACGAAACCGCAAACATCGTAACTGGAGTTGCCACGGCGCAGATCAAGAGGAGGAAAAATCCACTGAGACTGTCGACGGTAAGCGAGAAGGGGAAAGGCGTCACCCCGGAGAGGTTGACCAGAATCGCCGACCGCTGCCAGAGTCCAAGCGTGGCCGCCAGGCAACCCGAAACACTGGCAGCCATGATCAACGTGACAGCAAGCCTTCGCGCCCCGTTTGTCTGGCGCGCGATCAAGAGGAGGGGAACAACGAATCCCAGTACTGCCAGAAGAAAGTCGAAAGCCATTGCGGCAGGCGCTATTTGCATTTCGCTATTTCCCGCGCCGTCTTTCCCGCATCTCCTTCAACATTTCCCGTACACCCACCAGGTGGTTGTTGAAGATGTCCTTTGCCACGTCAAGCAGCTTGAAAAGATTCGGGTCGGAAACCGAATAGAACACGCTGCTCCCAGCCTTCCTTCCACCCACGATGTTCCGAACGCGGAGAATTGCTAGCTGCTGCGAAACATTGGATTGTTCGATTTGGAGCATCTCGCTAAGTTCGTTTACGCCCTTCTCGC
>JBGPXQ010000023.1:0-13546 GCA_041492805.1 Terriglobia bacterium
ATGCCGAGCACCTGCTGGTGGATCAGGAGAAGATGTCAAAGTCGGTGGGAAATTTTGCGACGCTGCGCGAATTATTCGCTCACGGGCATAAGCCGTCGGCCGTGCGGTTCCTGCTGGCATCAGTGCCGTATCGCCGCCAGTTGAATTTCACGCCTGAGAGTTTGCAGGGTGCAGCCAGCTCGGTGGAGCGGCTGCGGACGTTTGCCGGGCGCATCCAATCCAGGAAATTTCCGGAGGGCGCATCACCTGCGATGGCGAGCCGCGCTGCGAAGGCGCGGGAAGACTTCGACCGAGGACTTGCGGACGACCTGAACACCGCACAAGCACTCGCAGCAATTTTCGATTTGGTTCGCGACGTGAATACGGCCATGGATCGCGGAGAATTTCGTCAAGGCGATGCGGCCCCCATTCTTGCTGCGCTCGATTCTTTCGACGCCATTTTTGCCGTGCTTCGCGATGACGATGGAGAAAAACTCCGCGCGCTGGGCCTTGCTCCGGATTCCCCTCACCTTAGCGATGCTGAGATCGAAGCGCTCGTCGCCGAGCGGCAAGCCGCGCGCAAGCGGCGCGATTTCGCCGCGTCGGACCACATCCGCGATCAACTCGCCGAGGGAGGGATTATTCTTGAGGATTCGCGCGATGGTGGCGTCCGCTGGAAACGCAAATGAATCCTTGCCGCTTCCAACCGGCTTCCCGGCGTATACTTTCCTTATAAGACCGACCGAGTCTCGTCGGCGCAGATTCGTCCTCGATTCTTTCCCTCCCGTCGGGCATTTCCCTTTGCCCGCTGGAGGGAGGTACGAGCCTGGCCCTGCACTGCCTGCGGGAGCGCGAGCGCACTCGGTGGAGGATCTCCGGTGGAAAAGCCAGTGACCAGCATCGTGAGCGAAATGAAGCTGCCCAATCTCGCCACACGACTCCCAGGCCCAAATGCGAAGAAAGTCATCGCGCGGGACTCGCAATTCATCTCTCCCTCTTACACGCGCAGCTACCCGATGGTGGCGAAATCCGCCCGCGGCGCGATGGTCGAGGATGTGGACGGCAACGTATTTTTGGACTTCGCCGCGGGCATCGCCGTCGTCTCCACCGGACACTGCCATCCGCGTGTCGTCGAGGCGATTCAGAAGCAAGCCGCTGAGCTGATTCACATTTCCGGCACGGATTTTTATTTGCCGAACATGGTGGAATTGGCGGAACGCCTCGCGGGCGTGGCGCCCGGCAAGGAGCCGAAGAAAGTATTCTTCGGCAACTCGGGCACAGAAGCCATCGAGGCGGCCATCAAGCTGGCGCGTTATCATACGCGGCGCGACAAGATCATCGCGTTCTATGGATGCTTCCATGGGCGCACGCTTGGCGCGCTTTCGCTCACCGCTTCGAAGGCTGTGCAGCGGAAAGGATTCGGCGCGCTGCTGCCGGGAGTTTTTCACATTCCCTATCCGAATTCCTATCGTTGCCCTTACGGCAATCCCTCGCCGTGCAATTGCGTGGAAGCGGCCACGATTCTGGAGCGTGAGATTTTCAAACGCCTTGTCGATCCGGAAGAAGTGGCGGCCGTCTTTATTGAGCCGATTCAGGGAGAAGGCGGCTACGTGCCCGCGCCGAAGGAATTCCTTCTGGAGTTGCAACGCATATGCCGCAAGTACGGAATCCTGCTCGTTTCCGACGAAGTGCAGAGCGGCATGGGACGGACGGGAAAGTGGTGGGCCGGGGATCACGCGGGCATCGAGCCGGACATCCTGTGCGTGGCGAAAGGAATTGCTTCGGGGATGCCACTTTCGGCGACAATTGCGCGCGCAAGCCTGATGGACTGGAAGCCTGGCGCGCACGCCACGACCTTCGGCGGCAATCCGGTGTGCGTCGCGGCGGCGCTCGCGACGATGGACCTGCTTGCGACACAATACATCGAAAACGCGCGACGTGTCGGCGAATTTCTCTTGGGCCGCATGACAGACTGGCCCGCGAGGCACAGGATCGTGGGCGATGTGCGCGGGAAAGGGCTGATGATCGGCGTCGAGATCGTGCGGGATCAGAAGACGAAGGAGCGCTCGCACGATTTTCGCGAGACGATCGTGAACCGGGCGTTTGAGAAAGGCCTCTTGCTGCTTGGCGCGGGAGAGAATACCATCCGCATCGCGCCGCCTTTGATGATTGACGAAGAACAAGCCGATTTCGCCGCGCGGACCCTTGAAGAGTGCATCCGCGAAGTCGAGGCGTCCGCGCAGCGCTTAGAACGTGAATGATCGTCTATTCTCTGCGCCCTCTTTGCGCTTTGTGTTAAATGTCTTCTCGCAGTTTGAGTAAGGCTTTTGGCATAGAGGACACAAAGAGCACAGAGAGGGGAGCTGCTTTGGCGGCTTGCCCGCCAATGCCGTGCAAAACAGGAAGGCGCCGTGCCGATTTTCTCGCGCGTAATGTTTGGTCTGGTGGACTGGGCTGCACGAAAGGGCCTGGCGGATTCGACCGCGCAGCCTTCGCGGGAAGCAGCGAAGCAGAGGGCGCGCCGAACTGGCGTTCGCGGCGAGACGTACGCGTATTGGTATCTGCGGCGGCATGGATACGTGATGATCGCGCGAAACTACAATTATCGCGGAATGAAGGGCGAAATCGATCTGGTGGGATACGATGGCGCGACGGTCGCGTTCGTCGAGGTGAAGACGCGAACGGCGGCGGGACGCGAGTTCGGTTCTCCCGAGGAAGCGGTCACCCACGAGAAGCAGCGGCATCTTTCGCGGATTGCACGGCAGTTCCTCCGCGAATACCGCGCCGGAAGCGCTCCGTTTCGGTTCGATGTCTTGGCGATTGAGGCGCCGCCCGGACGGGCCCCCGTGGTCCGTTTGCACAAAGGTGCTTTTGCTGCATGATTGGCACCCCACTTGCCGATCTTGAGTCTGAAGACAGGCGGGGAGTAGTAGAATAATCGATCTTTGAAGTGTTGTCCGATTTCCACGAGTGTGATTTTCCGGCCTAGGAGGAGTCATTGCCAGAGTTAAGGAAGGACCCCATCACCGGACGATGGGTGATCATTTCAACAGACCGGGCCAAGCGGCCCTCTGACTTTTTGCGTGAGAGCGTAGAGATCAAAGGAACGGGAGTCTGCCCGTTTTGTTATGGCAACGAATCGAAGACGCCCCCTGAAGTTCTGCAGTATGGACGCAACGGGGGCAGCGCGAATACACAGGGCTGGCAAGTGCGTGTGGTCCCGAACAAGTTCCCGGCGCTGGGGATCGAGGGCGACCTCGACCGGGAAGGAGAAGGTTTGTTTGACCGGATGAATGGCGTGGGTGCGCACGAAGTTATTATCGAAACTCCCGACCATCGAAGCACTCTCGCGACGATGACGGAAAAACAGATCGAGGATGTGCTGTGGGCATTCCGGGACCGCATACTCGACCTGAAAAATGACAAGCGCTTCCGCTACATCCTGATTTTCAAGAATCATGGTGAGGCGGCCGGGGCTTCGCTGGAGCACCCGCATTCGCAACTGATCGCTTTGCCCATCGTTCCCAAGCGCGTGCGCGAGGAGGTGGACAGCTCGCGGCACTATTATTTCGACAAGGAGAGATGCATCTTCTGCGACATGATTCGCCAGGAGCTGGATACCGGAGTGCGCGTGATTGGCGAAACTCAATTGTTTGTTACGCTCGCTCCCTACGCGCCGCGGTTTCCGTTCGAGATGTGGATTCTGCCGAAGCAACACGGCTCATCGTTTGAGAATAACCAGACCCCGGTGTACGCAGGACTCGCTAAGGTTCTGAAAGACAACCTGGCGCGCCTTGATGCTGTGCTCGACCGGCCCGCATACAACCTGATGATTCACACTTCGCCGATCGGAGAAGAAGTCAACGAGCACTACCACTGGCACATTGAGATTATGCCAAAGCTGACGAAGGTGGCCGGGTTTGAGTGGGGCACGGGCTTCTATATCTGTCCGACACCTCCCGAGGAATCCGCTCGGTTCATCCGCGATGCACAGATCGTCCCCGCGCCGTCACGATAAGCGGCGCCTTAGGAACATTTTTCGACTCGATCAGACGCACCCATCGTTGCCCGGCTCTTCCCAGGAATTTTCCATCGCTAAATGAGCCTGTTGCAGGAGAGTTATGCAAATTCGCTTGTCATGTTGGCAACTGACAAATGGATAGCAGTTTCGTTATACTTCTTGCTTCCGGCGCGGTACCCAAGAGGCCCAAGGGAGAGGTCTGCAAAACCTCCATACGTGGGTTCAAATCCCACCCGCGCCTCCACATCTCGGTCAGCGGATTGCCCGGAGGAAGCCGAGAGCATAAGGGTTTGGCGTTACACAAGTTAAGAAAGCGGGGGAACATCAATGTTGAATCCGACAAGATTCTACGGAACTCTCTTGCTGTTTTTCTTGTCAGTCGCGACTGTGGGGCTCGCGGGCCAGGCAAAGCCCTCGTCTCCCACGAGCCAGCCAACAAATCTTTTCAAGGAAGTGTTCGACCATAAGGATCAGGTTGTATGGAAACCAGCGCCCCCACCGGGAATACCCGCTGATGTGTGTCAGATGTTCAAGGTCTGTGAGGACAAGGGGGCGCCTAAACTAATTGCCCTGGCCCGCGCCACTGAGGGCGGCCAGCCGGTAGGAAGGGGCCTACTCTTGAGCGGAACGAAAGATCCGAAAAACCCTACTGCCGTAATTCTCGAGCACCAGACCATGTCCGACCTTTATTTTTTCCTTGTTTCGCCCGATGGAAATCTTCAAAAAGTTGCGTACATACAGCAGGGAAGTTCAGCGTGGATGCCAATCGCCGCTTCACTGGCGCGGCCTGTGTTCGAGAAGGACAGGAATGAGTGGCATGATTTTTTCATGAAGCTGGGTGCACCAGCGAAGTAGAGCAGTTTGCTCAAGAATTTGCTCCAAGCGCGTAATCCCACAGCGGCGGGAAGAGCCCAAGACTGCGAATTCATTCTTCAATCTCGATATCCCATTGCCTCCGATCCAACCTGCACGAGAAACCGTTCTGCAAATATGAATCAGTCCGGTCCTCAAGGTGCCGATATGGAACTAAGCATTGTGCTACTCCCAATTATGAGTCCTCTCTTATCTTGTAAATAACTGAACACAAACAACCTAACGACTAGTTTGCGGACACCGTTTGGCGACTCTTGTGCAGTAACAAGGTCGGAGGCTAGAAGCGCGTCCCAACTGCGAGGCCAGGGCCGAGATGGCCTCATCGTCGGGCATAACCTCGGCACGGAGCGGCTCGGGTAGAAAGCTTCGCGTTCACATATGAAAAAACCGATAAGACTCCTCGGCCGCTGGTTGAGGTTCTGTGTCGTATAGGGACCACCAGTTGGAGTTCGAAGATCAGAATCAAAGCGTGATAGCTACGCTGATCAAGCGCAGCGGCTACGCGAAAATGACCTGGAGGTTCTAATTGCCATGGACACCAAGAGTCATGCTGAAACAATGCATGTTCGAACCCGGCCGGTTTGGCTGCGTCTCTGGCTGCTCGCGGGGATTCTGGCGTCGCTGGCCTGGGCTCATCTCGTCACACCGCCGAAGGGATATGCCCAGCAGTCCTCCTCCGAGTACCGAGTCAAAGCAGCGTATCTGTTCAACTTTCTCAAGTTTGTGGAATGGCCTGAGGAGGCATTTGCCGACCCGCTCGCCCCGATCGTGATCGGAATCGTGGGAAACAACCCGTTCGGAAATGCACTGCCGCAGGTCGTCCTGGGTAAGACCGTGCAGGGACGCGATTTGGTCATCCGGCAATACCACGTAGGGGAAGACTTGCGCGGAAGCCACATCCTGTTTATCGGTGCATCGGAGAAAAAGCGGCTTCCCCAAATCCTTTCCAGTTTGCGTGGATCGAGCGTGTTGACGGTTGCGGACATGGACCGATTCCTTGATGCCGGCGGCATGATTCTGTTTTCGTTCGAGGGAAACCATGTCCGGTTCACCATCGACGTGAACGCGACCAACCAGGCGAGGTTGAAATTAAGCTCGAAGTTGCTAAGTGTAGCGCGGGCGGCCGGGGGGAACGGGAGGGAAGGAAACAACTGAGACACAGCTTTCAGCGGGACCCTCCCGGCTCCACCGAGACGCGAAGGACCTTGTGCACGCACTTCCAATCATTGACGCCTTGATCTTCGCAGGATGCCCAGCCGGCCACCATGCGCTGAGCGAGGCCAGCCGAACCCTGCTGCACCCGCAAACAGCGAATAGAGATCAAGACATCGTCCTGACCCTTGCGGACATGGACCATTTCATCGAGTCCGGCGGAATGATTCAGTTCCTGAAGGAGGACAGTCGCGTGCGGTCTGACATTGCTGTAGGTGCGACCAGCCGGGCGTGGCTGAAAGTCAGTGCGAAATTGCTTTCCCTCACTCACACATTTACGGGAACTGAACGGGTCGGGAACAACTGACATGCGATGGTCCCATAAGATTTCGCTTCGCCGCAAGATCACGTACGTGATCATGATTAACACATTTGCGGCTTTGTGCGTAGCCGGCATCGCGTTCGCCGAATACGGGGTGTACCGCTTCAAGAAACTGCAGATGCAGGACCTGAACGCGCTGGCAAACGTCATGGGAACCAACAGTACGGCGGCGCTGGCATTCGAGGACCAGAAATCCGCCAGGGACGTTCTACATGCGCTGGTGGCTAAATCACACATCCTGGCGGCTGCCATCTACGGCCCGGACGGCAAGCCATTCGCTGTCTACGCCCGAGGGACATCCAGGAAGGTCTACTCCCCGCCGCCTGTTGAAAACGAAACCAGCCGATTTACTTCCGACCGCGTGTTGATCTTTCAGGAGATCACTCTGGATCGGGAAAAAGTTGGAACAATATTTCTCGAGGGGGATACCGTCGAGTACCAGCAGCTACTGGAGGGTTACCTTCTCTTTTTCGGCTTGATTGTCGTGGTAGTTTCATTGGGGGCCTATCCCGTGGCGGCGCGGCTGCAACGCCCCATTTCGGGCCCGATTTTGCAACTGGCGTGGACAGCCAAGATGGTTACCGGAAGCAGGGATTATTCAATCCGCGCTGGAAAGCAATCCGAAGACGAAGTTGGGGTCCTGATCGACGGCTTCAATGAAATGCTGGCCCAGATCCAAATTCGTGACGCAGAGTTGAGCAGGGCACGGGAAGACCTGGAACGGCGGGTGCAAGAACGGACGCTCGAACTGGAACAGGAAGTCGGCGACCGCCAGAGCGCCCAGGAAGCACTGCGCGAGAGCGAAGGGCGCATTCGACTCTTGCTGGATTCGACGGCAGAAGCGATTTACGGAATCGATCGGGGCGGGCAATGCACTTTTTGCAATCCCGCCACGCTTCGTTTGCTGGATTTCCAGAAGCCAGAAGACCTTCTCGGAAAGCAGATGCACCGCGTCATGCACCATACGCATGCCGACGGGACCCCCTACGCGGAAGAGGATTGCAATATTTCCTCTTCGCTCCACAAGGGCGAAGGCATTCATTCGGACGAGGAAGTTTTTTGGCGCGCCGACGGCACTAAGTTTCCAGCTGAATATTGGGCCTATCCAATCCGCACGGAAGGAGAAGTTGTTGGTGCTGTCGTGACGTTCCTAGACATCACCGAGCGCAAGAAGGCTGAAGAGGCCCTGTGGGAGGCCAAGGAGGCAGCCGAGGCGGGCAGCCGCGCCAAGAGTGAATTCCTGGCGAACATGAGCCACGAGATTCGCACGCCGATGAACGGCATAATCGGGATGACGGATTTAGCGCTCGATACCGACCTCACAAGCGAGCAGCGGGAATATCTCAGATTGGTGAAGTCGTCGGCGGACAGCCTCCTGCACTTGATCAACGACATATTGGATTTCTCGAAGATCGAAGCTGGCAAGCTCGAACTGGAAGAGACTGAATTCGAAATCCGCGATCTATTCAGCGATACCCTCAAGACGCTGGCTGTCCGTGCGGACAAGAAACATCTGGAACTTTCTGCCCGTGTGTCGGCGGCCGTGCCGCGGACGGTCGTGGGAGATCCGACGCGCCTGAGACAACTGATTGTGAACCTGGTCGGCAACGCCATCAAGTTTACCGAACAAGGGAACGTCGCCGTTGACACTGACCTCGAAGATGAGTCCACCGATGGTGTGCACCTGCACATTCGTGTTTCGGACACTGGAGTCGGAATTCCTCCCGAAAAACAGGAGCTCATTTTCGAATCTTTCGCGCAGGCGGACGGATCCACGACGCGGCGGTTCGGCGGAACAGGCCTCGGATTAACTATTTCCCGCCGGATCGTGGAAATGATGGGAGGCCGCATGTGGGTGGAAAGCGAAGTCGGGCGCGGCAGCGTATTTCACTTCACCATTACATTCAGGCATGCGATGCCGGCCAGGCCGGACCCCGGCCCCCCCGATCGGCAGATACTCCAAGGGCTCGCGGTTCTCGTCGTGGACGATAACAGAACCAACCTGAACATCCTCGCCGAGATGCTGACCAACTGGCGGATGAGTCCGACATTGGCCGAGAGTGGCGTGAGTGCGCTGGAGGCGATGGAAGCGGCGCAAAGGGCGGGCCATTCATTCCGGGTCGTGTTGCTTGATACACGAATGCCGGGATTGGACGGTTTCGAGCTGGCGGCGAGAATTCAGAAAAACTCCGCACTGGCCGGCTCCGTCATACTGATGCTCTCCTCCGATCACCGTCTGGCCGACAAGGCGCGCTGCCGTGAGCTTGGTGTGGGTGTGTTCCTCACGAAACCCATAAGCCAGTCGGAGCTTCTCGACGCTATCTTCCTGGCCTTAGGTGTGCGCGAGGCGGATGACCGTTTGATGGAGGTTCCCTCGCCCGTCAAAGAAAAGCCCAAAGGACGCAACCTCAACATCCTGCTAGCTGAAGACAATCCCGTGAACCAGAGGCTTGCCATCAGGCTGCTCGAAAAAGCGGGCCACAACGTTGTGCTGGCGACCAATGGCAAGGAAGCGCTCAACGCATTGGAGCAAGTCCGTTCTCCGGGCATTGACTTCGTACTGATGGACATTCAAATGCCAGAGATGGACGGTATGGAAGCCACAGCTGGAATTCGCGACCGGGAAAAATCTTCGGGCAAGCACTTACCGATCATCGCGATGACCGCGCACGCCATGAGAGGCGACAGGGAGCGATGCCTGGACAGAGGAATGGATGGCTACATTTCCAAACCAATCCATCCACGCGACCTCTTCGCCGAAATCGAGAGATGCCTGGCGGGGATCGAAAGGAGCACGCCGATGGCAGAAAATTCTTCGCTGCAGGATGAACAACTGGATCGGGCGTCGCTTTTGGAGCGGGTGGAAGGCGATCAGGAACTGCTGACCGAACTGATCCGGCTGTTCCTGACGGATGCCCCGCACTTACTCGACGCAATGCGGAATGCGCTTCAGCAGGGTGACATGACATTGCTGGAACGGTCCGCACATTCCATGAAAGGCGCAGCTGGCAATCTCTCGGCGCAGATTACAGTGGGCGCTGCCTCACAGCTTGAGCAAAGCGCAAGAAAGGGAGATGCAATATCGTCGAAAGCAAATCTTGCGGCGCTTGAAGGCGCCGTCGAACGCTTGCTTCCGGTGCTTGCGGATCTGTGCCAGGAGGTTTCGAAATGAAAATCCTGATCGCCGATGACGAGCCGGTCTCTCGCCGGATGCTTCAGGGCCTGCTCACGAGGTGGGGCTATGACGTTGTCTCGGCGGAGGATGGCAAAGCCGCCTGGGAATATCTCAATGCACCAGACGCGCCTCGCATCGCATTGCTCGATTGGATGATGCCCGGACACAACGGCATCGATATATGCAGGGAAATGCGGGCGCATCGGCCGGAACCGTATACCTACATACTCCTGCTCACGGCAAAGGACGCCAAAGAGAGCGTTGTCGAAGGCCTGGAATCGGGCGCAGATGATTACCTGACCAAGCCGTTTCACCCTCAAGAATTGAAGGCGAGACTTCGCGTTGGACTTCGCTTGCTCGAACTCGAAGATACTCTCGTGGAGGCCCGGGAAGCAATGAGGTTCAAAGCCACACACGATGCTTTAACCGGAGTTTGGAACCGCGGCACGATTCTGGAAACGCTGGATCGCGAGATCACCCGGTCCCGGCGAGAGGGTGTTTCGTTGGGCGTTGTGATAGGGGACCTGGACCATTTCAAGTCAGTCAACGATACCTACGGGCATCTCGCGGGAGATAGTGTGCTTCGGGAAACCACAAGAAGAATGAAGGCCTCTGTCCGGCCGTATGACGCAGTCGGCCGCTACGGGGGCGAAGAATTCCTGGTCCTTCTGCCCGGTTGCGACGCTGCAGCAACAGCGGATAAGGCAGAGCAACTCCGCGCCGCAATCGGCCAACGGCCCATCGAGACACATTCAGGCCCGCTGCGGGTCACCATGAGCCTTGGAGGAGTTGCCACGGAGAACTGGCCGGATGAAAACGCAAATCAGACCCTGCAAATGGCCGACGCTGCACTCTATCGCGCCAAGCAGGACGGGCGGAACCGCGTTGCGATGGCCGGCGAGGCGGAGCATGAGGAGGCGCACCAACCGTCCCTCGAATTTTCATCCCATGGGCAGGAGGAAAAATAACAAAGTTGAGGCTTTATGCCCCGGCATCCGCGTGGCCCGGGTATTCCCGCTCGGATGAGTCAGTTCGCCGGTCTTGAGACCGCACGCCGCAATTCATACAAACGCAAGAGAAGATTCGCCTGTTCGTGCGTTACCTGTCCCATGAGGGTATCTCCTCCCGGAAAGCTTCAAGAATTCGATCGTTCTCGCAATTCGTGCAGCGCTTCGCTCTCGACTATTTCCACACGCTGCACTCCGCTCCAGCAGATATGTTCCTGGTCGAAGCGGTTTTGAATTCGGCGGCGCAACTCCCGTGCGGCGTCGTCCTGCCGGCCGGGAATCGTTCGAAGCTGCATGCGCAGTGTTACACCGCCGGGCCCAAACGATTCGATTCCGAGTACGCGAGGTCCATCAACGAGGACAGGCGACCATGAGGCATCCGTCCGGAGTTCCCCGGACACGCGTTCCAGTGCCGCCAGTGCCGCGTCAGACGAACCGTTCGAAGGCAGGGCGATGTCCACGAAGATCTGGCCCCAATCCCGGCTGAGATTTGCAACCTGGGAGATCTCGCCATTGGGAATGCTGACCAAGGCACCCTGAATATCGCGTATCACGGTGCGGCGAAGCGTGAGATGCTCGACGCGACCCACGACGGTGCCGATCCGCACTGTTTCGCCCACTACAAACTGATCTTCAACGATCGCAAAAAATCCGTTGATCAGATCGCGAACGAGGTGCTGCGCGCCGAAACCGAACGCCAGGCTCGCCAGCCCCGCGACGGCGGCGATGGGTGTGATGTTGAATCCGAACTCGGGGAGTGCCGTGAGGATTGCACCGATGATGATTACAGCCGTCCCGGCGCTATAAAGAAGACCGGCCAGCGTCTTGGTGTGTTGCTCGCGCATGCGCCCGATCCGGCCAAGGCCTTCTGCACCGGCGGCTGGGATCAAGCGGCGCGTCAACGTGCGCAACACCCGGTTCAGAATCAAGGCAATCAGCACAATGCTGGCCAGCCGCAAGCCGTGGCCGAACATCAAATCACTCCATTTGAATACGTTTGGAGTCATAATATTCGCGTGGGATTATAGCACCCGCAGACCCTGCGGAAACCGCAGGGTGAGGGTTGGCTCGACGATCGGAGGAGAATCCAATGGAGACCGGACGCAGGTCGTTTTTCCCGATCATAGTGATGACATTGATTGGAGTGAAGGCTCTATTCGCAGGACAACAGGGGCGGCCGCCGATTCCCCGTTTTCCCCGGATTCCTGATGCCAGCGGGTCCATCGGATCACCGGGGGACGAGCCCGCCCCGCCGCGAAGGGATCCCAAGGAACTGCTGAAGGAGAACCAAAAGAATCTGAGGCGTGATGCCGATCATTTGCTCCAATTGGCACAGGAATTGAAGAACGAGGCGGACAAAACGGAACAAACAGAAGTGCTTTCACTCTCGCTGGTCCACAAGGCTGAAGAAGTTGAAAAGCTCGCTCGGCAGATTAAGAGTCTTGCGCGTGGAGCTTGATTCTTTCGGATCGGATGATTCGATCGCAAATCCTACGTAGTTCTCACAGGGCCGGTCCTCCCCGGAACTCCTTGGCCAGCCGACCGCCCGTCTTGAGGCGCTTCTCGTTCCCCTGAACAGGCCTCCATTCGAATCGCGTATTGTGACTCTCATCACATAAGGGTGTGACATTCATCATGGCTAGGTCTGGTGCGCTTCTCTATCCTGATTGCAGTCGACGAAGCGGCAAAGGTGGCGCCATGCTGAATCAACACATCTTCTTCCTGGAGGAAGTCCATTCACGTCCACAAGTGAAGGGGCATGTCCTGCTTCCCCCGCCGAGGGTGGAGCCGCTGCACGATGTATTTGCCGAAGCGATGATCGAGGAAGCCTCGATGCATCAGCGGCGCAACCCCTTGGACTGGGCCGTATCGCTTGCTGTTCACGCGGCTGTATTGGCTGGGCTGCTGATTCTTCCCCTCTATTTCACAAACGTGCTTGACGTTCAGAGGTTCAATTTGACGTTTCTGGCTGCGCCGCTTCCGCCAGCAGCACCTCCTCCTCTCCCGATGGTCTCGCACGTTGCGCCGCCCGTGGTTCACAAAATTCCTACTCGGACGTACACCCCCGGCAAGTTGACGGCGCCGTCCTTCATCCCAAAGATAATTGTGACAACACCAGGGGATGCGGCGCTGCCGGAAGACGTGGTCACAATAGTTCCTGGCGGTGTACCGGGTGGAATTCCCGGCGGGCAGATAGGTGGCGTTCTCGGTGGAGTTCTCGGGGGCGTGCTGAATCGAGTGCCCGCCCCAACCTCACCGGTTGCTGAAGGGCCAAGGAAACCTGTGGTTGTCGGAGGCGACGTGAAGCCGCCACGGTTGATCTACGGGCCTGATCCGGAGTATCCGGTCCTCGCGCGACAGTCACGTATTTCCGGAACCATTGTCATTGAAGCGATCATCGACGAACATGGCAATGTCGTGGAAGTGCGAGTGGTCAGCGGGCATCCGCTGCTAATTCCCGCAGCGCTGAAAGCCGTTTCGAAAAGAAAGTACGAACCCACTATCCTCGACGGTGAACCGACGCCGATTGATCTGAGGGTAGAGGTCAAATTCCACGCCGGATAATCTGCGTCCCCATACTCGTCTTGCGCGCGGCCATGGTCTATTGGTCGCATGCAGTTGGCGTGAGTTTTCATTTCTCCCCTGCTGATGGTTGCGGCGGTGCCCGCTCTTCATGGTAATCCTGTGCAGGTGGAAACTGCCTCCATGCGCACAAACCTTGACGCTTCCTCCGCTCTCCGATACTGTGGCGGCAATTCTCACCCGAAATTGCATTCGTCGATGAGTTCGACGCAAGAAAATGGAGAGTATCAACCATGTCCGTAAAGTTTCGAGCTGAGCATGTGGGGAGTCTCTTGCGCCCGCCGGAGCTGTTGCAGGCTCGCGCGGCGTATGCGGAAGGCCGCCTCAAATTGGGCGAGCTCCGCGCGGAAGAAGACCGCGCAGTTCAGCAGGCC
>JBGPXQ010000042.1:0-11846 GCA_041492805.1 Terriglobia bacterium
CATCAAGGACGTGAAAGCGGACTATGTGGGCTTTCACATTCCTAATGAATTCGTCGTCGGGTATGGCCTGGATTACGCCGAGCGATACCGCAACCTCAAGGACGTCTGCGTGCTCTCGCTTCCGCCGTCCTGATGAGGCAGCCCAGGGGCTCATATCGCCCTTATCACCATGAAGCCTCTTTTTACAGTTGCAGATTTGGAGCGCGTCCCGGAAGGTGGTGATGTCGCTGTCTCGCAGGAGACGTTGATTACTCCACTGGCGCGCGACGAAGCCGAGAGGCGCGGGATTACATTTCGTATGGTCGCCTCACGCGACCTCGAAGCCTCCAGAGGTGCGCCAGGCACACCCAGCAGTTCAGAAGCATCCGGTGGCGCCGTGGCAATCCGCGCCGGGCGAGGCGATTTCGAACTGGAGGATCAGCCCGAGCTCGAACATGCCGTCCGTCTCGTTACCGAAGAAATCATGCGCTATCTTGGCGCCCCCGGCGGCTTGCCCGCCTCCGGTTTGGAGCGCGACGACGCAGTCTGCGCCGACAGCGACCAGAACTGCGACGAGAAGCGTGCGCGTAAGACGCGCGCGGTCGTCCATGCCGGGGCCGATGGCGTTTCCTGCGCCCCCGCCGTGGTCCAACCGGATGCCGGTTTTGCGCGCCTCATTGACCACACCCTGCTCAAGCCCGAAGGTTCCCGTGACGAAATTCGGAAACTCTGTGAGGAAGCCCGGCGCTTCGGATTTGCGTCGGTCTGCATCAATCCGTGGAATGTGCCTCTCGCGGCCGAATTGCTGCGCGGGACAATCGTCAAAGTTTGCGCTGTGGTAGGTTTCCCGCTTGGCGCGACGCTGCCTCAGGTGAAAATTCACGAAGCCGAAGAAGCGATCAAGCTGGGCGCGCAGGAAATCGATATGGTCATCAACATCGGCGCGCTCAAGTCAGGCCAGTACGATGTCGTGGAATCCGACATTCACGGCGTCGTCGAAGCAAGCCATCGCGGCGGCGCTATCTGCAAGGTGATTTTGGAAACTGCGCTTCTTACAGTCGAGGAAAAAGTGCTCGCCTCGATTGCGTCCAAGAACGCGGGAGCTGATTTCGTCAAGACTTCCACCGGTTTCAGCACCGCGGGGGCTACTGCTGAAGATGTTGCGCTCCTGCGCGCTGTCGTGGGTTCTGAGATCGGAGTAAAGGCTGCCGGCGGTGTGCAGAGTTTTGAGGACTTGAAAAAGATGGTTTACGCCGGCGCCACGAGAATCGGAGCGAGTTCCAGCGTGAAAATCATGGAGCAGGCCGAGGGCTCTGCAGTTCGTTCCACGGCCGCTGCCGATGCGCCGGCAGCGGCCTCTCACTGACATCACCCTCTCGCGACAGAATCTTCCACGGCGAGCACCCCTGAGGTCTCATCGGTTTTTCACGAGTCCGTAATCGCCACCTGCTATACTGGAGATTCTTAGGGGAAGTGCGTCTCGCATATTCAGAATTTATGGACCCAGCACAGGCCAAATCACCGCTCAATATGCCCGCAGAGGTCCTCGCGACGCTTGTCGAACTCAGCGAGGAGATCAACTCTTCGCTCGACCTCGACGAGGTGTTGCAGAAGACCGCGACGCTGGTGAAACGTCTGATCGACTACGAGATTTTCGGTGTAATGCTGCTGGACGAGAGCTCGCAACATCTCTACCACCGCTTTACTATCGGCTACGGCGAAGAAGCGAGCAAGGACTGGCAAATCCCGCTTGGGCAGGGCATCACGGGGACGGCGGCGGCCACGGGCCGCGCCGTCCGCGTCGCGGACGTCCGCGAAGATCCGCGATACATCAACATCATCGATTCAGTCCGGTCGGAACTGGTGGTTCCCCTGATCGTAAAGGGCCAGTCGATTGGCGTGCTCGACATCCAGAGCACGCAGCTCGATTACTTTACTCGCGATCAGCAAAGTATCCTGACGCTCATGGCCAGCCGCTTGGCCATCGCCATTGAAAACGCGCGGCTATTCGAGCGCGTTCGCAGTCAGGCCGACACGCTCCGGGTCCTCAACGAAGTGGGGCGCGAGGCCAATTCCATTCTCGACGTCGAGGAATTGCTGCGTCGCGCCGCGGAACTCGTGAAACGTGTCATCGACTATCAGATTCTGGGCATCCTGCTTTACGACGAGAAGACCAATGTGTTTCGGCACCGCCTGGACGTGAAATACGGGCAGAGCGCGCAAGGGAAATTGCGAGTCACTGCCAACGAAGGCGTCGTCGGCACGGCGATTTCCTCCGGCCAGCCCGTTCGCGTTCCGGACGTCACTCTGGACTCGCGCTACATCATGGTGAACCCCGAGACGCGATCCGAACTGGCGATCCCCTTGATTCACAAGGGGCGCGTGGTAGGCGTGCTCGACCTGGAGAGCCCGCAAACCAACTATTTCACCGAGGACCACGTCCAGACACTCATGATTCTTGCCGCGCATCTGGCCGTCTCTCTGGAAAACGCGCGCTTGTACGAGAAGATCGCCCGTGAAGAAGCTCGCATGGAACGTGAGCTCACCGCCGCGCAGCGTTTGCAAAACGCGTTGCTCCGTCCCGTACCCAGCATCGATTTAGGCCTCGACATTGCCGCGCGGATTCTTTCCGCGCGGGAAGTCTGCGGCGACCTGTACGATTTCTTTTCTTACGGTACGCAGCAGTTGGGGGTCGCGCTCGGAGACGTCAGCGGCAAGGGCAGCGCCGCCGCGCTCTATGGCGCCGTTGCGACCGGCATTCTTCGGAGCATCTCTCCACACAAACTCCAGCCGGCGGAACTCCTCCACCAGTTGAATCAGCTGGTTTGTGACCGCCGGGTCGAAGGCCGCTATATGACCATTTGTTTTGCCACGTGGCAGAAGGGACGCCGCAAGCTCCGCGTGGCCAATGCGGGTCAGACTCAGCCATTACTGTGGAAGGATGGCCGGGTCGAGCAGATCAAGCTTACGGGATTCCCAATCGGCATCTTCGATGATGTCACGTACGACGAGTGGAGTGTCACACTCAATCGCGGAGATATTCTGGTCTTCTATTCAGATGGACTCACGGAAGCCGCCAATCGGGAAGGAAAGTTCTTCGGCGCCGGCCGCCTGAAAACAGTCATTGAACGGAACACGCATCTTTCTTCCGCCGAACTGGCCGACCGTATGCTCGAAGAAGTGCGGGAGTTCACTCAGGGAGGCGCCATCACGGACGACCGCACTCTCGTGGTGATGAAGGTCAAGTGAGCGCGCCCACCTCCCACGCTCGTATTCCACGCGGCCCGGGTGCGGTGGATCCGGTGCGGTATACACCAGGCTTTTCTTATCGCGGGTTGCGTCTCTTCTGCGAAGGTATTCCGGTAAGTGAGGTCGCCGAGAAGGTTGGAACTCCGGCCTATCTGTACAGCCGCGCGAGCATCGAGCAGGCCTACCGCCGCATGGACTCTGCCTTGGGATCGCTCCCGCACACGATCTGTTACGCGGTCAAGGCCAATTCCAATCTTGGCATCTTGCGCATCTTCGCCGCTCTCGGCAGCGGCTTCGACATTGTCTCTGCCGGGGAACTCTACCGTTTGCGGCGCATCGGCGTGCCGGGAAACCGCATCGTCTTTTCAGGTGTCGGCAAGTCGCGAGAAGATATCCGCGAGGCCCTGCGTGAGCGCATTCTTCTGTTCAATGTGGAGTCCCCGGCAGAACTTGACATGCTCGCCTCTGAAGCATCGCGTTTCCACACACGCGCTTCCGCGTCCATTCGCGTAAATCCGGACGTCCGGGCCGGTGGCCACCCGCACATCTCGACTGGACATCACCGCCACAAGTTCGGCATTGATTGGGACGGTGCGCGGCGCCTCTATCTCGAGCACCGTGACTCGCGCTGGATCGCGTGGCAGGGAATCAGCGCTCATATCGGTTCGCAGATCCTGACGCTTGCGCCATACCGCCGCGCTCTGGCGCGCCTGGCCGGATATGTTCGTGACCTCAAGCGCGAAGGCATTGCGCTCCGCTATCTCGATTGCGGCGGTGGCCTCGGCATCCGTTACACCGCGGAGCGGCCTCCGGAAAAGGCCGCCTACGCTGCAGAGCTGGCGCGGGCCGTCCGGCCGCTTGGGTGTCACTTGCTGATCGAGCCTGGGCGTTCTCTGGTGGGCCCCGCGGGCGTGGTTTTGATGCGCGTTCTTTACACCAAGCAGAATCGTGGAAGAACTTTCGTCGTAGTGGACGCCGCGATGAACGACTTCATGCGGCCCGCGCTGTATGGCGCCACGCATCCCATCACACGCGCGCGCCGAGCTTCCGGACCGCTCACTCGCGCCGACATTGTGGGTCCGGTCTGCGAATCAGGCGATTGCTTCGTCCAGGATTGGCCACTGGGAGATGTTGCTTCGGGTGATCTGCTGGTTCTATGGGGAGCCGGCGCTTACGGTTTCGTCGAGGCGTCGAATTACAATTCAAGGCCACGGCCTGCCGAAGTCCTCGTCACCGGACGCCGCTTCCGCGTAATCCGCCGCCGCGAATCTTGCGCCGATCTCGTTCGCGGAGAGTAGGGAAGCCGGAGTTGGGAAACCACAGATGCACACGGATGAACACTCATTTCGGAAAAACAAATAGATAGAAAATCAGAGGCAAGCAACAGGGATTAAAGGGTTGCAAGAAATCTGAATGATCCTATCTGTGTTCATCTGTGGCTAGGCAGTTTTCCTCACCGCTCGCCCCACTTCAGTTTGTTGCGTAGGATCTGGAAATACGTTTTCTTTGCCGGGCGCACCAGACGGAGTTTTTCCGGCGCCTTCCGGACCACGATGTGATCCCCTCGAGCAAGCTCGATGCCCACTTGTCCATCGAGCGTGAGGAATACGGCATCGTCTTCGGCCTGGAAATCGATTTCGATCCTTGCAGAGTCGGGAATCACCAGCGGCCGGTTGGTCAGTGTATGCGGGCAAATCGGTGTCACCACGAATGCCGCGACGTTCGGGTAGACAATCGGCCCGCCCGCCGCCAGAGAGTAAGCAGTCGATCCGGTCGGGGTGGAAAGGATCAACCCGTCGGCCTTGTACGTTGTGACATATTCGCCATCGATGCGCAGCTCCAGGTCCATGATGCGAGCCAGCGCTGCTTTGTTGATCACGGCATCATTGAGCGCAATCTGCCGCCGGATGACGGAGCCGCCGCGAACAATCTCCGCCTCGAGCATTACGCGCTCGCTCACCCGGTGCTTGTTGGAAAAAATCTCTTCGAGAATCAGGTAGATCTCGTCCTGAGATACGGTCGTCAAGAAGCCCATGCCGCCGAGATTGACGGCAAGGATCGGAACTTTACGATCCGCCGCTTGCCGCGCTGCAGAAAGAAGTGTCCCGTCGCCGCCCAGCACAATCAACAGATCGGACTGGCCAGACAGCTCGCCACGCTTCCGTGTTTGCCCAGCAAGCGCTCCGATGCATTCGCCCGTCTCGGAATCGCAGAGGACCTCAGCGCCGTGAGCCCGCAGCCATTCCATTAAAGGCGGTACGACGCGCGCTATGTCTTCGCGGCGAGGGCGGGAGATAATTCCTACGGTTCGAATCATCTTGGTTTCAGTCGCCTGTACGTCCAAAGTGAATCCTACTTTAGCATTTATCGCCAAGACATTTTTCCGGCATTTTCAAATGGAGAGAGTTAAAGCCTCCCGAGACCTCTTCCACGCGTAGAGGAAGAACTCCTGATTTCCCTCCGCGCCAGTCACGCGGCTTGGCCGCACGCCTTCGACGTGCAACCCGGCGGCCTCCGCCGCCCCACGCACTCGCTCGACGGCCCGCTCGTGCAGCGCCGCGTCACGCACGATGCCGCCCCTGCCGACGTCCCCCCGGTCCAACTCGAACTGCGGCTTGACCAGGATCAGGTATTGCGCGCGAGGTCCGGCAGCCGCAACCACCGCAGGCAGAATCTTTACCACTGAAATGAACGATACATCCACTGTCACGAGATCGGCCGGTTCAGGGACTTGCTCAGGCCGCAAATTCCGTGCGTTCTCTTTGATTTGTTTCACGCGTACGTCTTGCTGCAACCGCCACGCCATCTGTTCGGGCGTTACGTCGACTGCATAGACCCGGCGCGCGCCATGGGCCAGCAGGCAATCGGTAAAGCCTCCGGTAGAAGCGCCGATATCGAGGCAGGCCTTGCCCGCGACGTTTATACCGAAATCTTCGAGCGCGCCCTCTAACTTCAGTCCACCGCGGCTCGCATATTTTGCCGAGGTTCCACTGGCTTCGATTCGTGCATCGATTGCCACGAGTGTGCCGGCCTTATCGCTTCGCGCACCGTTGACGCGCACTTCGCCCGCAAGGATCATCGCTTGCGCCTTCTCGCGCGAGCCGGCAAGTCCTTTCTCGACGACCAGGACGTCGAGGCGCTTCTTCCCGGGCTTCGGTTTGGATGGCACTTCAATTGGCGACTAAGCTGCTTCGAGTCGTTTCTGCTACGCGCGGCGATGGACGATCAATTCCGCAAGTTCTTGAAGCCGCGCCGCGCGCTGGCCGTAGGGCGCAAGTTCCGCCATGGCGCGCGACTCCAACTCCGCCGCAAACTGGCGCGATTTTTCAAGCCCATACAATCCCGGATAGGTTGCCTTCTTCTGGGCGGCGTCTTTTCCGGCAGTTTTTCCCAGTGCCGCGGAAGATTCCTCCACATCGAGGATGTCATCCACGACCTGAAACGCCCAGCCGATCGTTTCACCGAAACGCTTCAGCCGCGCGACGCTTTCGTCGTCCGCACCACCGCTGATAGCTCCTGCTACGACCGAGGCGCGGATCAGCGCCGCCGTTTTCGAACGGTGAATGTATTCCAACTCCGCGGGCTTGATGGCGCGTCCTTCCGCTTCGAGGTCAGCAACCTGTCCGCCCACCATGCCGTTGATGGTCCCTGCCGAGGCCGCCACGTGGGAAAGTATCGCCACACGTCGTGCCGGTTCGACGGGAGCGTTTGCCAGCGTTTCGAACGCCAGCGTCAGCAGGGCATCGCCGGCCAGGATAGCGGTCGCTTCGCCGAATTTCTTGTGGCAGGTTGGCTTGCCGCGCCGCAGGTCGTCGTTGTCGAGTGCGGGTAGATCGTCGTGAATCAGCGAGTAGGTGTGAATGAATTCGAGCGCGCACGCAACGGGCAGGACCGGGGCTACATCCGCGGAGAAAATGCGCGCGGATTCGAGGCAAAGGATCGGCCGCACGCGTTTCCCACCCGCCTGCACGCTGTAGCGCATGGCGCGGTGGATGGAGGGGGGCTGCGCGTCTTCGCCCGGCATCAGCCGTTCCAGGGCGGCGTCGACAGCGGCGCGGTTCTCTTCGAAAAATGCGGGAAGATTCATCAGATGGTGGGTTCGGCCGGCGGCGTTTTCTGGCGCCGGCCGGCTACGACTCTTCCTCGGCTTCGGGATTGAATGGCTCCGCGGCCATCTCGCCGCCGGCCTTCTTGAGCAGAATTTCCACTTTTCCCTCGGCCTGTTCCAGGTGCTTCTGGCAATCGCGGGAGAGTTGCACGCCTTCTTCGAACAATTTCATCGCTTCGTCGAGCGAAAGGTTCGCGCTCTCCAGTTTTCGGACAATTTCTTCCAGTCGCGCCAGGGAGTGCTCGAAATCGGGCTTCTTCGCGGGGTCGAGCTTTTTCGCCGGTGTTTGATTCGCGGGTGTCATTTTCAATTATCGCTGGCATCGGGCGCAAAAATAGGTCGATCGCCCGCCCTGCTTGATTCGCCGGATCCTTATTTTGGCGGGCTCCAAGCGGAGCCCGCTCCCCGCGCAGCAGCGCGCACAAGTCCGGCCTTCGCAGCCATACACGTGAAGCATGTCCTCAAGCCCGGTAAACCACCACTGCGGGTCACGAAAATCGGGCGCAGGATGAAGACAGCATTCTAATGCACGCGTGAGAACCGAAACAACCGCTTTATGAAGGAGGCGAGTTTCCTGTGACGAAAGGCGATTGCTCGGCCGCAGGGGACTCAAACGCGCGTGCCAAAGAGATTCGCTGGAGTAGATGTTGCCGAGGCCCGCAATTCGAGTCTGATCCATCAAGAGCATTTTCAATGGCTGCCGCGAAGCACGGCAAATGTTGGATAGGAGTTGCGGCGTAAAATTGGGTGAAAAGGCGTCCACTCCGAGAGCGCGAATGCCCGGGGAATCTTCGGGCTGCGGGAGCCAGTGTACGCGCCCGAGATGGCGCCGGTCCACGAAAGCGAGCGCCCCATCATCGGTCTCGAACGCCACGTCTACATGAATGCTTCGCGCAAGCGCGTCTCTCGGATTGTCGAACCACAAGGGCCTGCCGTCAAATTTGAAGTGCATCATGAGGCAGCCATGATCGAGCGGCAGCAAGAGGTACTTCCCGCGCCGCTCGACTTCGTGGATTCGCGCACCTTCCACGGCCTTTTTGAATGCTTCAATAGACTGCGGGCGCACCGCGATGGCGTGACGCACGTGCACGCGGCGTATCTTCTTGCCGCGCACGATCGAGCGCAGCGTTCGTACCACTGCTTCCACTTCTGGCGCTTCAGGCATGATCTTTAGATGTACGGACGCGACAGGAGTTGCGCGGGGCATCTCCCGATAACACGCTCGGGCCGGCCGTTCGAACCCCCGCGCAGTCGCAGCTTGGGCCGTGGTGCGGGGACTGTTAGAATCGGGGCGCCGGGGGACATTGTGATCGCTCTGCGACTGCTGGGACTACTGGCGCTGGTGGCCGTAAATGGATTCTTCGCGGCCGTGGAGTTTTCGCTCGTTGCCGTGCGGCTTTCGCGCGTCCGGCAACTGATGGAGCAAGGCGACGCTCGCGCGCGAATCGTCCTCGACCTGCTCGGACATCTCGACCGCGTCGTTTCCGGAGTACAGGTCGGCATGACGATGGCGAGTCTCGGCCTGGGGGCGCTCGGTGAGGTGACACTCGCCGCGCTGTTGACCCCGCTGGTTGCCAACCTCCCCGGGCGGCACACCGTCGTCCTTGTGCACGCAGTTTCGCTCACCGTGGCATTTTTGCTGCTGACGATTCTGCACGTCGTAGTGGGCGAACTGGTCCCGAAGAGTGTTAGCCTGCAGCGTGCCGGCCGCGTGGCCTTGCTCGTGGCGCGCCCCTTTCAATGGTATTTGGGCGTATTTCGACCGGCGATCAATCTGCTCGACGGAGCCAGCCGCTGGGTTCTGCGCGGGTTGGGATTGTCCGGACGCCAAAGCCACACGCTTGTGCATTCCGCTGAGGAATTACAGATTCAAATACAACAAGCGCGCGAGCGCGGTCTGATCGGCGTGGAGGAAGAAAAACTGATCCTCGGCGCGATTGAGCTTGACGGTCTTCAAGTGCGGGAGCTGATGGTGCCGCGCCCGGATGTGCATTCCGTGACCGCCGACGCTGGACTTGACGATGTAATGCGCGTGTTCGTCACAACGCAACGATCGCGGCTCCCCGTGTTTGAAGGCGCAGGGGACCACGTGCTCGGATATATTCACATTAAGGACATCGTGTGGGTACTGCTCGACCGCGACCGCCGAGCCGAAGAAGGCTGGTCCGCGCCCGAATTCAACCTGAGACGCATGCTGCACGAGGTGCTCATAGTGCCGGAGAGCAAGCCGGCGAACGAACTACTGGCTGAGTTGCGCTCGCGCCAAAGCAAGATGGCAATGGTCGTTGACGAATTCGGCAGCATTCTGGGACTCGTAACACTCGAGGACGTCCTCGAACATCTCGTCGGCGAGATTCATGATGAGTATGATGTGGTGCAGAAACCGCTCATTGTTGGGCACGGCGCCGATGCGGCGATGATTTTCGACGCATCGCTGAGCCTGCACGACCTCGAATCGCGGTACAACATCAGGTTGCCGGAGGACCCAGCCTATGCAACGGCGGGGGGCTTTGCTCTCGCGCAACTCGGATTTATTCCTCGAGGCGGAGAGAGTTTTGACTACGAGGGATCTCGCTTCACCGTTGTGGAAATGGATCGTCGGCGCGTCGCGCGGCTCAAAATTCAGCGGTTGAAACTGCCAGGAGAGCCGCAGGTTTCTGCGTCACCAGCAGATATGAAACCTATCGCCGAGAACGCGCGGAAAACAGAATGATTCGACACGTCCTGCTGCGGTTCCTCTATTCATTGCCCGCGCTGTGGCTCATCCTTACGATGGTTTTTCTGCTGGTTCACATCGTGCCGGGCGATCCCGTGCTGCAAATGCTCGGTCAGGACGCGCGCGCCGAAGATCTGGCCCAGTTGCGCCACTCACTTGGGCTGGACCAGCCGCTCGGTGTGCAGTACGCACGATACCTGGAAGGCCTTGCGCGCGGCGACTGGGGCAGGTCGCTCCGCTTTGCGGCCCCGGTACGCGGGATCGTGCTGGACCGCTTCCCGGCGACTCTCGAATTGTCTCTGGCAGCATTGATCGTCTGCATCGCGATTGCCGTGCCGGCGGGAGTGTTTTCCGCTAGTCGCCGTGGCAGTGGGGCTGACCGCGCAACGTCGTTTTTCACGCTGCTTGGCCTTTCCGTCCCTAACTTCGCGCTCGGTCCCGTCCTGATTCTGGTCTTCTCCGTGGAGATCGGATGGCTGCCCGTTTCGGGACGCGGCGGCGCGAGCCATTTGATCCTGCCGGCCATCACATTGGGTGCGGCGCTGGCAGCGATTCTTACGCGCATGGTGCGCGGCTCGATGATTGAGGAACTATCGAGCGACTACGTACGCACGGCCCGCGCGAAGGGTATCGCAGAGACGTCCGTGCTGTTCCGGCACGCCTTCCCCAATGCGCTGATTCCCGTCATCACGATTGTCGGATTGCAGTTTGGCTCGCTGCTGGCAGGCACGATCGTCACTGAATCCATTTTTTCCTGGCCGGGTATTGGGCGGCTCGCCGTGCAGGCAATCTCCGCGCGCGATTACCCGCTGCTGCAGGGCTGCATTTTGGTGATCGCTTTGTCTTATGTCGTGGTGAACCTGCTTACGGACGTCGTTTACGCGATCGTTGATCCGAGGGTGCGGTTGCAATGACGCCGGTAGATGAATGCGCGCGCGGGTTCGAGAACAATTCATGAAACAGGCATCGCCGATTCGGCAATTTCTGCGCACGAGCGGGCTGGGCCGGTGGGGGCTTGCCGTGACGGTGCTGCTTGTTTTGATGGCTGCATTGGCACCGTGGCTCTCGCCTCGGGATCCTGCAGCGCAGAGCCTGCCGGACAGGTTGCTCCCACCGAGCGCGCATCACTGGATGGGAACGGATGAACTGGGCCGCGATGTGTGGTCGCGCACACTGTACGGTGCGCGAGTTTCGTTGTTGGTAGGGGTTTCGGTCGTGCTCGGTGCGGGGATTGTGGGTCTCGCGCTCGGTTCGCTTGCGGGATACTTCGGCGGCGCGTTCGACCGCTTCGTAAACATCATCCTGATCAATTCGTTTCTTTCGTTTCCGGGGATTCTTCTCGCCATCGCGTTCGCTGCGTTCCTCGGGCCGGGATTGGACAAGGTCATCCTCGCCCTGACGGTGACAGGCTGGGCGGGCTACGCGCGGCTGGCGCGCGCGCAAGTGCTGAAGGTCCGCGAAATGGAGTTCGTCCTTGCGGCGCGATCGCTCGGCGCGTCACACGCACGCATCCTGCTGCGGCACCTGCTGCCAAACACGCTGCAGCCCGTGCTGATTCAGGCGACGATAGGAATGGCAGGGGCGATTCTGGCGGAGTCCACATTGAGTTTTCTGGGACTCGGTGTAATTGCGCCGACGCCGAGTTGGGGCGCCATGCTCAACGATGCGCGGAATCATCTCTTCGATGCGCCGCACATGGTGCTGTTTCCGGCGCTCGCGATCATGGCGGCTGTCCTTGCGTTTAACCTACTCGGGGACGCCTTGCGCGACTGGCTTGACCCGCGCACGCGCGCA
>JBGPXQ010000156.1:0-6398 GCA_041492805.1 Terriglobia bacterium
CCGGTCCGATCTACGACGAGAAAGCCATACCGCTTGTGCTCACCCATGAGCCAGAGCAGGGGAGCCAGGGCCGCGCTTCCCCAATGGAGTTCATTCTCCACTTCGATCTGCAGCGGCAGAAGTTCCCAGGTCGCCGGGCCGGCAAAAATCACGATCCCTTTCTCTCTCGGCCTTCGGTCTCGTAGAAATTCTTCCACTCGAGCCAACTCCATCTGGAAGAGCCCCTGTTCGGAGTGAGGTACATCTCGAATGACTGTCTTGACCAGCGAATGCAGCCCGGTCAGGGATGATTCAGCCCGTCGACGACCGGATGTTTTCGCTGGAGTTGTGCTCATGTATGCCGTCAGCAGCGGCTGCGGCAACTGAGAGAGATATTGCAATCGTTTCTCGTCGAGCATGATGTGATTCGCCTTTTTACGCGGCCAGGAACACGGCACAACTTCTAATTAGCTCTGCCTCGGATGCTTGGGAAAAATCGCTCACCCCTAGAGCGCTCCGCTCACTTTCTGCCAACCCCACAGATGCCCGGCTAGAATGATCGAGCCGGCCGCCAGGATCAGGATTGCAGAGTGAACCCACACGCTGTACAGCAGGAGAACGAAGCCCATCGTTTGCAGCACCACATTGGCCGGATGCAGATGCAGGAGCATGATTTTCCCCCAGGTCGTCTGCGCGAGGCCCTCTTCCCGGTTTCGCGGGGTCAGGATGGCGCCGAGAGCCACGCTGACGAGAACCGCGGCAGAAGCCCAAATCCAGTCGTGCAACCAAAGAAAGTAAATTGCCCAGGTGAAACCAACAATCCTCAAGATGATGTGTCGTGGATGTCCGTGGCGCACCATCGTTCGCTCAAAGTAAGTCATGAGTCGCTCCTCTCTTCGGTGCCATGCGCCGGTACCCTCGCCTCTCTCCCAGCGGTTCCTCTCCTGAACCGCTTGCGAACCACCGCCTTCGGTTCACGAGGAAGGCGGCGGCTCGCTATTGCCCGTTGCGGGTAATTCGTTGTCATGGGGGGTTCAAGTGTTCGCGCTCGGTTCAATCGATCCGGCGCTCGTTGGAGTCAATCGCGAAGGGCCTCGGTTGACCTCAAGCCGCCGCAGTTCGCTTCTGAACCAACTGGGGGAGGGGCGGCTCATAAATCCGCTTGAAAGTGTCCACCACGTCTTCGAAGGAAAGCTCAGGAGTTCTCCCCGCGCCCCTTGGCTCTGCGTGCAGGACGACATCGTCCATCGACAGAATTCCCTCCAGCTTCCCCGCGGTGTTGATGACGGGCAAGCGGCGAACTTTCCTCTCCCCCATTGTCGCGAGCGCCACATGGATGTCGTCGTCCGGTTTGCACGAATAGAGTTGCCCCGTGGCAACTTCGGAGACCGTGATCTCTCCGGCCAGCCGATTCCGTGTCCCCAGCGCGATGCACATGTCTCGATCCGTGACCACTCCGACGATTTTCTCTTCACCGTTGACGATCGGCAGAATTCCGCATTGTTTGTTCCACAGGATTTCTACCGCACAACCCAAATTGGTGTCGGATTTGCATCCGACCGGTGTTCCCACCATCACGTCTCTTGCTTTCATGGTCTTTCGCCTCCTGATTTCTTCTCAATGGCAATCTGCGATGCTCGATTTCGTTTCCATGGATTTTGTTTCCGGTCTTCTCGGTCGATTCAGCCGCTTGCATCATCGCAAGCTGCTGCGCCGTTTCTTCCGGGGTGATCTTTCTTGTTGCTCCACTCAACTGTAATGGCTGGCTGGAAAGCACTGGCGAGCTGCCCCCGCTCATCCTCGGTTGGTGGAGCGCACTGTGGAAAGGCCACAAGGCCGGGCGACGGCTTCGAGACCCCCTGTTCCCCTTCTGTTCCGCCCTTGTTGTGAACCGCATTGCCTTGCCCTTTCCCGGCTAACACGCTATGCCGGCAGGAGCGTAGCTTCAGTGACAGGCATCACTTCGAGATGTGATGCGCCTCACTCGGCCCATTTCATGAATCAGTGGGGACAGCTTGCGGAGTGTGGACCGTGCTTACAGACTGGCCAGGAGAGAAACGAAACGGGGATGCTTTCGCAGCGGGTTGAGGTCGCCATCGTTGGCGATCCACTCTTTATGCCCAAAGCCATTCTTCACGGCTCGTTCGAGGCAATCCATCGCCATCTCGAGTTCACCGAGCATCGTGTAGGTGCACGCCACGTTGTACAGAACGCCGGGATCGTCCGGGTCAACCGCAATGGCGCGCTGGACCCATTCCAGAGCCCGCGTGCTGTCCCCCAGTTCCACCAATGCGCCCGCGCCAAAATAAAGCGCACGGGCGTCATCCGGGTGCAGTTCCACTTGCTTTTCAATCAGGCGAAGCCCACGACGGTGGGTGGCCTGGGCTTCATCCAGGCGCCCCAGCGCCTGATACGATATGCGCAGCAGCATCGGTGCTTGGAAGTCGTCGGGATTCACTTCGGAAGCCTTCTCGAAGAGGCGGGCGGCCTCCTCATGTTTTCCCTGTTGGAAACAGGCGCGGGCGTAGAAATAGTAGGCTTCGAAAAGCCTCGGGTTGAGCCGGATCGCTGTTTCGAACTCCTGCATTGCTTCTTCGTACTTCCGGCTCAGCGTGGACACCAGACCCCGAGAGGCGTGAGCTTCGGCCAGATCCGGATCGAGTTCGAGGGCCTTGCGGCTGGCCGCTTCCGCTTCTTTCAGGTTAGCTTCGCTCGAATCGCCGTACATATAGAGAAACGAGCAGCAATCGGCCACGCCGGCGTAGGCGCGGGCGTAATTCGGATCGATCACCGTCGCGCGGGCAAACATTTGGCGCGCGGAATCGAAGCCTTTCTTGCGAAAGAGATAGAACGACTGCCGGCCGCGAAGATAGTAATCATAGGCCTGCACGTCCGCTGTCGGCGCTTTCTGGATCGCGCGCTTCTCGGTTTCCGTCAGCATCACCCGGAGAGCCTTGGCGATGCTCTGGGCGATTTCGTCCTGAATGGCGAAGACGTCTTCCATCTGCCGGTCGTAGCGCTCGGCCCAGGCCGAATGGCCCGTTCGCGTTTCCACCAATTGCGCCGTGAAGCGCAGGCGGTTGCCGGCGCGGCGGATGCTGCCGCCGAGCATGTACGCGGCGTTCAGCTCGGCGCCGATTTGAGGTGCCGTGACCGGCTTGTCGCGATAGGCCAGCACCGCTGCGCGGGGGAAGACTTTCAGCTCGCGAATCTTGGAAAGCTCCGTAATGATGTCTTCGGTGATGCCGTCGCGGAAATACTCGTCTTCCTTCGCGCCGCTCAGGTTTTCGAAATAGAGCACCGCGATAGATTTCTCCGCCGGCGCTGCCGCCGGGGCCGCCGTGCGCGCCGAATCGGAATCGTGTTTGAGCCGTTGCAGGTCCGCGCGCATGGATGCGGCGGTCTGATAACGAGCGGAGGGAAGCTTCTCCAGCGCTTTGGAAATGATGCGGTCGAGATCAGGGGGAAACTTTGGATTGATGCGCAGGGGCGAAACGGGCGCCCGGTTCAGAATAGCGTCGAAAATGACGGCGGAAGTCGTGCCGGAGAAGGCCGGGCGGCCGGTGGCCATCTCGTAGAGCACCACGCCGAACGAGAAAATATCGCTGCGTGCGTCCACCTCTTCGCCGCGCGCCTGCTCGGGCGACATGTAAGCCACCGTGCCCAGCGTCGTTCCTGGGCTGGTCAGGTGATTCGGTGCAGTCGCGGCCGTAGCCATCGCCGAGACGCCCACGGCCTCGCCCATGACCTTGCGCTTGGGAGCCAGCTTGGCGAGGCCAAAATCGAGAATCTTGGCCTGGCCGCGCTCGGTAACGAAAATGTTCGCTGGCTTGATGTCGCGATGGATGATTCGCTTCGAGTGTGCCGCGTCGAGTGCGTCGGCGATCTCCACCGCCAGGTCGAGCACCTCCTCGGTCTTGATCGGCCCGGACTCGATGCGGTGCTTGAGGGTTTGGCCCTCGAGCAATTCCATCACGATAAACGAATGGCCTTCGTGCTCGTCAATATCATGAATCGTGCAGATGTTCGGATGATTGAGCGCCGAAGCCGACCGCGCTTCGCGCTGGAAGCGTTCGAGTGCCTGATGATCCTCCGCCATTTCGTCGGGCAGGAGTTTTACGGCGACCGTGCGGCCCAGGCGCATGTCCTCGGCCTTGTACACGACGCCCATACCTCCACCGCCGAGCTTTTCGAGCACGCGATAGTGGGATAAGGTCTGACCGATCATGCGAGGGAGGGCCCGTTCACGTCCCGCGCATATTACGCTGCGCTACGCGGCAAGTCAACGCAGCGTACTCGTTGGTAGTGTCCTAATTTGGATTTTCGCGTTGTTACTCCATCCCGTTTCCTTCGGGGCAAATCTGCGGCTTAGTATCTCCCCCTCTCCACATTACGCAGACTTTAGTGGAGTGCTCCTTGACTTGAAAGATGTCGGAATAGGTAAATTTCCCGAGGATATATTCAACGCTGGGGACCGGTTTATTCTTGGCAGGATCAGACACGAAGTAATTTATGCCTGGAGTGAGCGAAACTGGTCTTGTTGCTTCGGGAGCCAAGACTTCTCCCTTCGGAATGATCATCTGCGCGCCGATTTTTTGGAGTTGAGCCGCAAGGTACGCTCGGGACTCTTTCGGAGTCCTTTCGAGTATCCCTCGAAGACTTTCTTTCAACCGTTTGGAAGAGGCGGCTGCTTCCTTGTCGAACTCCGGAATAGGTTCTTTCCAACTGCGGTCAAGGGCTATCATTTCTCCACCCATCTTGATGGCTGGAGTCTTACCAGTATTCTTAAGGATAATCTCAACTTGGAGTCTAAAGTTCCCGTCGCTTTGGGAATCAGCCCTACCGCTCATGGCCTGAACACCAACCCAAGCTCGCTGATCCAACTGCATTTGCCTGTTAATCGCACTCACGCCGTCCCTAGCGGCTTGAGCCTGTTGTTGAGCAATGGTCAACTGCCGGAATGTTTCTACCGCCTTATACGAGGCATCCGCATTTTCCACTTCCGCTTGGCGGTACAATTGTGCTGTCTGCTTCCGTAGTTCCCCAAGCTGCAATTGTGCTATCACAGCATAGGCAAGTGCGGCTACGAATGCAGTCCACGCGGCGACCGCAATCGCGTCTTGGGTGCGCTGGCTGCGCTTCTGGTTGGCGGTGTGCTCTCTTTCTATTGCATCCGCATTGCGGATTACGGCGCTTACCTCTATCGGTTGGTGCTGCTTCTCCTCGTGGCGGTTCTGGGCATCGTTTACGGCTTTTACATACTGTTCCAAAACGCGCTCGATTCTTCCGAGCCCATCCCTGATTTCGCGCAGTCCATCACGCAACAGTTCCATAATGGCAGTGATTTGAGGCGGTATATCCATGCGTCGGACACTTAGAAACCCAAATTAGGACACTACCTACTCGTCAGTAGTGGGTCACTTTCGTTTGCGCCACTTGCTCACGCGGTCAAGAAATTACAATCCCCACACGCCCAACCGATATTCAGGGGAGGCCTGGCGTGTGGGCGAACGGCGATCAGTTCGTTTGCAGCCACGGTCACGTCGAACAACGAAGCAAACTGTGCGAATGCTTCGAACCAAGTCCTTTTTGCCGAAAAGGAATGGACGATCATCGCGGCCGCATCTGTCTTGAATCGTCGTGCCTCAATGACGGCGGAAGCGGTGCGATGAAGTAACTGGTAATAGATTTGATCCGGCAGGGGCAAGGTTAGGCCCAGCAGGTCACAGATGAAAGCGAGCCGGTTACGCTTTCCCTCGGAAGCGTTCTGCAGCCAATCGCCCAGTGTTTCGCCGAAGGGCTCGCTGACCTTGCCTTCCACCATGATCGCGAATGTCCGGTCTCCAGCGCGCGCGAGAGCGAAGACGTCGTTCTGGCTATCACCTCGGGAAGCTCCAGGGAGCAGTACCTTATATTCGGGTATTGCTAAGAGAAGCTGTACGTCACCCCCATGAGGCTGTAGCATGGAGGCGATTTCGTTCGGAAGTCCGTTAGCACTTTCCCAGCAGTGGGCCAACGTCTTAGCCGAGAACCCGGTACGCCATTGCTTGTCCGGGTCAGCAAGAAAACACTGCCAATCGGCCGGACCCGCGCTAGGAATATAAACCTTGGACATGTTACCTCACGCTTTTCAGGATGAGTGACACTCGGCTGTCTCTTGTTGAGAGTTCCACCGCGCGAGGAACTCGCGCAGGATAAGATCTCCGAGCGCCTGATGACGCCGCACTGCCCGGCGTCGATGGCGCTATCTTTACTTCAGGGTCCGAATACGGCTTCCGCTCGGGGCATCCTTCTCGCCCCTCGACAGATGCCGTGGAGAGCGCCGGATCACTGTGAAGAAAACGTGATGAAATCGCGGTTCAAATAGATTCGCGCCGCCGTCCCCGGATCCATTTTCAATTGCAAAGGCAGGGCCGGCC
>JBGPXQ010000166.1:0-5993 GCA_041492805.1 Terriglobia bacterium
CTGGCGTTGGTGCATGACATCGGGCACCCGCCGTTCGGGCACGCGGGAGAACGGAAGCTTGACGAGTTGTTGCGCCCGTACGGCGACCGGTTTGATCACAACCTGCACGCGCTTCGCATCGTCGAGCAGTTCGAGCAGCGCTACCTGGAATTTCCCGGACTCAACCTTACGTTCGAGGTCCGTGAAGGAATCGTCAAGCATTCGCGCGATTACGATCCCGCGCAGTTTCCGGAACTATCTGAGTACGCGCTCGATCAGCGGCCACCGCTCGAAGCGCAGTTGATCGATTTCGTCGATGAGATTGCGTACAACACTGCCGACCTGGATGACGGCTATGAAGCGAAGCTGCTGGATATCGAGACGATTCGTTCCCAAGTGCCGTTGTTCGCCGAATTGTATGGAGAAGTGGAGCGCAGCCATCCGCAGGGACTGGAAAAGTTGAAATTCAACGAAGCGCTCAAGCGCGTGCTCGACGGTCTGGCGACGGACCTGATCGAGAATACGCGAGCGGAGGCGGCTGCTTCAGGTGCGAGCAGCGTCGAAGATGTGCGGCGTTTGCCTCGGCGTCTGGCGGGATTCAGCGCGCAGGTCGCCGCAGAAAACGCAGCGCTCAAGAAATTCCTGCTCGAACGGCTGTACAACCATCCAGCCATCGTGATGGACCGCTCGCGGTCCGTGGAAGCCTTGGGGCAATTGTTCGAGTTCTACCTCGGGCAACTGGAAGCCATGCCGAAGTCCTACGCCGAGCTGGCCCGGCATGGGTCCCGTCATCGTGTCGTGTGTGACTACATCGCCGGGATGACCGATCATTTTCTCCTGCGACAACACCATGACCTGCTGGACGCAAGTTCCGCATCGGCGGCCCGCTAGGTGAGCCTCCGCATCGAAGTCCGGAGGAGAACTATGAAACGCATGTGGCTGGCATGTAGCGTTCTGTTCATCACAGGAATCGTGGCCATCGGGCACGCCGTTATGAGTGCAGAAAAGGCTCGCGGCGTCGCGAAAGCCCTCAAAGGCTTCAAGGCTGCCGATCCTGCTCTAGCCGCATATGGCTTCGCTAGTGACATGGGTGCGTGCTACGACAATCCTAACGAGTGAAATCATGTTTGAGAATATCAATGACAATGACGGGATAGAACTCGACGCAGTAAATGTTTGTTTGGTTCTTGGGTGGGTCCCGTTTGTGATCGCGTGGGGTCACTACAATACTGCCTTCACCGAATGGTTGGTCCAGACTTATTTTTTGACGGTCATGGTGTTTGTTAACTACCCTCGGTGGTATGAGAAAAGGAACCTCAGGAGGCTATGGTTTTGGAAAGCGATGCTTCTGGTTGCTGTCGTCCTGCACCCAGCGATACTCGCAGCCATGTGGGTTGTGGACGTGTCGACCAAAACTAAATGGCACGAGGCCGCCACCATGCTTTCGATCTGTGCCGTGGCGGGTGTTCTAGAGCTTGTGATACTCAATAGAATTGTTAACTACTTTCGCCCAGTGGACAAACTCGCTGACGTATCGGATGTCTCTAGCTAATCTGGTACTTCGGGTGGCCCGGCCCATATCCCAACTTCGAAAGGAGCACCCACCAATGGCCTTCTTCTACGAAATCCGCAGCGCCGATAACACCTTGCTGAAGCGAGACGGCGGTTTTGCTTCGCAGGATGCAGCGAAGATGGCAGCGCGTGATGACGCCAAGAAGATGAAGGTCGCCACCAGATCAGAGAGGCAGGATGTTGGACGCATCCTGCTGGGGCAGAATAAGGAAGAGGCTACGCGGTATTGATCGAAGTCTTGTCAGTTGGCATAGCTTGGTTTGTTTCCGTTCCCCCCGCACTGACTCCCTGCTCGCCTCACTGCACACGGCACTCCCACAAAAGGAAGTCAATCGATACCAAAAATGAACAGGCGACCGGTCTTATCTGTTTCGAACCAATGGCGTGGAACGATGGGGAGGCTTCCTTGACATCACTGGGGTGGAACTTATAATGTGTTCTGCCGGGAGCTTCAGGGAGTCCTGGTTAACAAGGCGAAAAACGAATGTTTTTGGACGTTAAAGAGCTGGCGGTCCGCAAGATTCGCATACGGAAAAGCTATGCTCCCGGGACGGTAGACTACCACACCTGCGATTTCCGGCAAGTGGAACCCCTCGAGGTGCGTGCGACGGCGGAGCTACTCGAAGGGCAAATCCGCATTACCGGAGAGTTGCATACCCGGCTCGAAATGACCTGTGCGCGGTGTCTTGAGCCTGTGAATGAGGATGTCGCCCGCGAGTTTGACCTGTTTTACCGGCCGTTGACCTCGATGACGAAGGAAGAGGAAGAGCGGCTCAAGCTCGATGACACGGAAATCGCGTTTTTCGAGGGTGCAGGGCTGTTCCTGGCAGACGTACTGGCAGAACAGGTGCTACTGGCGCTGCCCATGAAAGTCATCTGCCGCAGCGATTGCCGGGGTCTTTGCCCGCAGTGCGGTGTAAACCTCAACAACGAGGAATGCCGCTGTGAAGCCCACGTCGCGGACCGCAGGACGGCGCCTCTGGCGCGTCTGAAGCAGGACTGGTTCAAAAAGCAATAGAAATCAAGGTGGAAACACCATAGAATGCCCCATTCGGTCCGGGGCCAACAGAGGGAGTCTGTATGCCCAATCCAAAACGACGTCATTCGCATGCCCGAAAAAATAAACGGCGCGCGCACGACTTCCTGACTGCTCCGGCGCTCGCCAAGTGCCCCAATTGTCACGAAATGAAACAGCCTCACCAGGCATGCCCGCACTGTGGCTATTATAAGGGCCGGGAAGTCGTGGACACCGGGGCCTGACGCCCGGAGGTTCACGGCGCCCGCAGGGATTCCCGCCGGAGCTCTTGATGATTACCATCGCACTGGATGCTATGGGAGGAGACCATGCGCCACGCCCTGAAGTCGAAGGCGCGATCGTGGCGGCCCGCGAATTCGGCTTGCGCATCCTGCTGGTGGGCCTCGCTCCGGAGCTGAAACGAGAGCTTGCGAGGCACTCGCACCGCGGACTCTCCATCGAGATTGTGCCGGCCAGCGAAGTCATCTCCATGCATGACTCGCCCTCGCAGGCCTTCCGGAAGAAAAAGGACAGCTCGGCGCACGTGGCGGCAAAGCTGGTGCGCGGTGGCCAGGCCGACGCACTGATCAGTGCCGGGAATACAGGCGCGGTAATGGCCGTCGCTCGTTTTGGACTGGGTACCCTGCCTTCGGTCGACCGGCCCGCCCTGGCAGCTCCGTTTCCGACCGCGCGCGGCGGGACGGCCGTGCTGCTGGATGTGGGCGCGAACGTGGATTCGAAGCCGGCGCATCTGGTGCAATTTGCGGTCATGGGAGAAATCTATTACCGGGCGATCTTCGGAACGCGACGGCCGAAGGTAGCTCTTCTGTCGATCGGCGAAGAGGAAATGAAGGGCAATGAATTGACGCGCGAGGCGCACAGCCGCCTGAAGAATTCGACGCTGAACTTTGTGGGAAACATCGAAGGACGGGAAATTTTCGGCGGGTCGGTGGATGTGATCGTTTGCGACGGGTTTATCGGGAACATCGCCCTGAAGATCAGCGAAGGCGTCGCGCAGCACATCGTCACGCTGCTCAAGGATGCCCTGCAGAGTACGCTGAGTTCGCAAGTGGGATACGTGCTGTCGCGGAGGGCCTACAAGGACTTTCGAAAGAAGATTGATTACTCGGAATACGGTGGCGCGCCGCTGCTCGGTGTGAAAGGCGTGACCGTGATCGGGCACGGGAGTTCGAATGCCCATGCCATAAAGAACGCCATCCGAGTGGCTTCGGAGTTGGTTCGCGGCGGGGTCAACGAGAGAATCGAGCAAGAGCTTTCCACGCTTCCAGTCGCCGTGGAAGCCTAGGCGACGAAACGGCGGTCCACTCAATGGGAAAACTCGCATTTTTGTTTCCGGGACAGGCTTCACAGTATCCGGGCATGGGCAAAGAACTGGCCGATAAATTTGCGGCGGCCCGAAGTGTGTTCGCCGAGGCTGACCAGACGCTTGGATTTTCTGTTTCGGATTTGTGTTTTACGGGTAATGAAGAAGTCCTGAAGCTGACCGCGAACACCCAGCCCGCTATCTTGACGGTGTCCGTGGCCGCCTGCCGTGTGCTGGGAGAGAACGGTGTGTGTCCCGATTTTGTCGCAGGACACAGCCTGGGTGAATATTCTGCGCTCGTGGCTGCGGGCGCCCTGGAATTTGCTGATGCGATCCGGTTGGTGCGGCATCGTGGTGAATATATGCAGGCGGCGGTGCCCGAAGGCGCGGGCGCGATGGCGGCCATTATGGGGCTAGCGCCGGCGCAGGTGGCGGGAATCTGCCGCAAAGCGGCTGACGGCCAGGTGGTGGCGCCGGCCAATTTGAATTCCCCGGAGCAGACCGTAATTTCCGGACACGCGGCGGCGGTAAAACGCGCCGTGGAGATGGCTTCAGCGGGCGGGGCCAAGCGCGCCGTCATGCTCTCGGTGTCGGCGCCGTTCCACAGCGCGCTGATGCTTCCCGCGCAACTGCGGCTGGAGACTGACTTGCGGGCGACAACGTTTCGTTCCTTACGCGTGCCGTTGGTCACCAACGTGGACGCGGAGATCACTACAAACGGTGACGAGGCGCGCGAATCCCTGATCCGTCAGGTGACTCTGCCTGTTCGATGGGAAGAGTCAGTCCGCGCCATGGTCGAACAGGGCGTGAACACGTTTGTCGAAGTGGGGCCGGGGCGCGTCCTGACCGGGGTGTTGCGGCAAATTGACCGTTCGGTTCACGTGTTCAACGTCGAGGATGAAAAATCGCTCCATTCGACACTGGAAAGGTTAGCGCAAGCGCAAAGTGAAGCAGCGGAAGTGTAGCGCCTTGAACGGAGCGCAGGCTTCAGAGTCTGCGTGGCGACTGGTACTTGAGATGCTTTTGTAGCGCCGCCCTTCAGGGCGGTACTCTGGGTTCAAGCACGCACCCATCTGAAGGTGGGTGCTACATAGATCGAATACAATCCATGTTCAGCCTGAAAGATAGAGTCGCGCTGGTGACCGGCGCGTCACAAGGAATCGGACGCGCCACCGCACTTGCTCTGGCGCAAGCTGGCGCACGGGTGGCGGCTGCCGCCCGGAATGCCGGGAAGCTGGCCGGAGTGGCTGCCGAAATCGCCGCCGCCGGTGGTGAGGCCATTGCAGTGCCGATGGATGTGGCTGTCGCGGAGCAAGTCAAGGCTGGGTTCCGTCAGGTCATCGAAAAATTCGGCAAGCTGGATATTTTGGTGAACAACGCAGCCATCACACGCGATGGCCTGGCCGTACGGATGAAGGCTGAAGATTGGGATGCCGTGCTGCGCACCAATTTGACCGGCGCGCATTTATGCGCGCAACAGGCGATGTCCGTGATGATGCGCGCGCGATATGGACGGATCATCAATGTGACTTCGGTCGTGGCAGAGACGGGGAATGCGGGGCAAGTGAATTACGTCGCGGCGAAGGCCGGATTGATCGGTTTGACTCGCGCGTTGGCGGTGGAAGTGGCATCTCGGAACATCACCGTGAATGCAGTTGCGCCGGGTTTCATCGTTTCACCCATGACGGATCCGTTGCCACAAGAAGTAAAGGACGGGTTGCTCGCGCGCGTGCCGCTGGGACGGATGGGAACGGACGTGGAAGTGGCCGCGGCGATCGTGTTTCTGGCCAGCGAAGAGGCGGGATACATCACGGGGGCGGTTCTCGACATCAACGGCGGCCTGCGGATGGGGTAAGAAGCGCCTGGGATCGTCACGAATCGTTAAATTGAGCAGTGGAAATCCATGGCGATTGGACATGGCGATTGAAAATTGACATGAAAGGCCCTCTGCCGTATGGTCTTGCGCATAGATGATGAGGTTGCAATCGGGAATTCCGGTTAGGTGGTCCGAATCGGGAGATCGCGATGAAAATTTTTGTAACCATACTTCTTGCGGGGATCTTCGTGCCGGTGGTCCATTGCCAAACGGACTGGCCGTCGTAC
>JBGPXQ010000091.1:0-8822 GCA_041492805.1 Terriglobia bacterium
AATACCACGCTGACGATCACGAGTACGGCGAATGTGCCTCCGGCTCCGAAACGGCAAGACCCGTGGACGCCGTATCTGCCGTGGGCGACTGCGACGGCGCTCGCGGGTCTTATGGCGATCTTCTTCGCGGCGCGGCAGAAAATTGTCCCGCTACGGGGACGCATGGCCTACTTGACGCTGGCGCTGCTGGTAATTACTGCGGGAGGACTCGTTGGGTGTGCGACCGCGCCTGCCTCCACACCGAAGGGGGCTTCAAGTATTACCGTGACGGCGACCTCCGGAGGAGCTTCGAAGACAACGACGGTCAACATCAACGTAATCTAGTTTGGGGTGCAGGCAGAATGAGGTCGTGACGCGCCGGGAATCCGTGCGCTCATTCTGGTGTCAGTTGGTCCTTCGATTCAAGGGTGCAGCCCTAGCGAATCCCCGGAGTGTTCACTCGAACCTTGAATATGCTCGTACGAGCCGCGATGTAGAGAGTCTTGTTGTCGGGATCGCCGAATTCAACGTTGGCTACGAACTCGGGAGTGCGAATAGTGCCCAGGTGCTTGCCTTCCGGCGATAAAATCCAAACGCCGCCCGGCCCCGATTCATAAATGTTTCCCTTCGTGTCCACCTTCAACCCATCGGTAATTCCAGGGGCGGGGTCTGAGTTCATATCGATAAGCAATTGGCTGTTCGTCAGCGTATCGTCGGGTTGTACGTCGTAGCGCCTTAGATATCTGTTCTGACTGCCATTCGCATAGAGATATTTTTCGTCCGGAGAAAACGCGAGACCGTTCGGGGTCGGGATGTCCTTGATCGCAAGTGTTACCTTGCCGTCCTTGAGCATGAAAATGCCGGCGAAGTCCAGCTCCTTCGAGGGGTCCTTGTCCCTACCACGCAGGCCGCCAAACCCATCAGTAAAGTAGATCGCTCCGTCCTTCTTGACGACGACGTCGTTTGTGCCGCCAAATCGTTTTCCTTCATAGCGATCGCCCAGGATGGTGCGCTTCCCGTTCTTCTCAATCCGGTCAATGGACCGGCCCGTCCACGTGGCGATCAGGAGCCTCCCCTGCCGGTCGAGCGCGAGCCCGTTCGACCCGATCATGAAGAACACGTCTTTCCGATTCGCATCCGGCTGCGGCATGCCCACGCGCCAGATGTCATACCCGGTATAGCCGCTGCGATCCAGATACAAAGTGACCTTGCCCTCGGGCGTCAGCTTGTAGATCACATTTGCGTACATATCGCTCAACAACAGGTAGCCGCTCTTCCCCTCATCTACCCAGACGACTCCCTCGGTGAATCCAAAATCATTTTTCACCAATTCCAGCTTGGCGTCGGCGGACACGAGCGAATCCAGAGCCGGGTCCAGCCTGACAACAGCAGGTTTATCGCCCGGCATTTGTGCCCGCAACGAACTTGCTGCGATGACCGCGATCAACAAAATAAACAGCACAGTTTTTTTCATCATTACCTCAATCGGATGGGAATGCATTGGACGGCTTGTCTATGGCGCAGATTTCTTAACTTACAGACTGCGCGTTGTCAAGCAGATGGCCCCAGGCGCATTCTATGGATGCCGCGCGCGTTTATCTCTGCGGGGAGGTGATTTCCGGAGGCGGCTGCGGCCGCATCATTCCTTGCGCCGCGACCAATTCGCGCGCCGGGGCGCGCATGGAGGGCCACTTGCGCGCAAAGACCACGCCGCCGGCGAGACTGGCAAGGCCTCCCAGCGCGACGGTCACCGGGGCGCCGGCGCGATCCGCGATCGCTCCGGCAAGAAGCGAGCCCAGCGGAGACATGCCCAGAAACATCATCGAGTAAAGTGACATCACGCGCCCGCGCAGTTGGTCCGGCACCATGGCCTGAATCAGCGTGTTGGTGGCCGTAAACTGCATCATCATGGCGAAGCCGGCGAGCGCCAACGACGCGAGTGATAGCCAATACCATCGAGACGCGCCGAAAAGAGTCAGTGATACTCCCAATCCGATTGCCGTGTAGGACACAATGTTGCCAAGGCCGCGCAATTCCTGCCGCATCGCGAGCGTCAACGCGCCGAACATCGCGCCCACTCCTACAGCGCCCATCAGATTGCCGTAGGCCGACGCGCCGCCGTGCAGGATCCGGTCGGCGAAGATCGGCATGAGCACGGCGAAGGGCAGCGCCGTGAAACTTACCAGTCCCAACAGAAGCAGGAGCGTGCGAATCGGCACCGTGTGGCGAACGAAACGGAATCCCTCCCGCAGTTTCTCGATTGGCGAGGTGCCGTCGTGGACGACCTGCGATTTGTCAATGCGCATCATGAACAGGCCCGCGAGCACGGCGAAATAGCTCACCCCGTTCACGAAGAAGCACCAGCCCTCGCCAATCCACGCGACCAGCAGCCCGGCGATTGCGGGCCCTGCTACTCGCGCGCCGTTGAACATCGAGGAGTTGAGCGCAATCGCATTCAGCAAATCCTCGCGTCCCGCCATCTCAATCAGGAACGATTGCCGCGCCGGCACATCAAACGCGTTCACTACGCCCAGCAGCGTTGCCAGCACGATGATTTCCCAGACGCGTATGCGTCCGGTGAGAGTGAGCGTCGCCAGAGTGAACGCCAGGGTCATCGATGATACTTGCGTTGCGATCACGACGCGCTGGCGGGGCCACCGGTCGGCCGCCAAGCCGCCGATCGGTGACAGCAGGAAGATCGGTATCTGGCTTACAAAACCTAGCAGTCCGAGGAGCACCGAGGATCCGGTCAGGCGGTAAACGAGCCATGCTTCCGCAATAGTCTGCATCCACGTGCCGACCAGGGAGATGATCTGCCCCCCCATGAATAGCCGGAAATTGCGGTGTTTCAACGATCGGAATACGACGGCCATCCGGCCCTGCCCGAAGGGACCGGGCGCTGGGCTACCGGTGGGTTGAATTTCGGCTACCGCTGGAATCGAATCCGCCATATTTCAATAGACAGTCATTCATTGTAGCGCAGGCGCGCTCGCCGTGAACGGTGAACCGCGGCGAGCGTTCGCAGAAAATGGGGGCACAACAGGCGGAGACTGGTTTTCCATCCGAGGGAGTGGCCCTGAAGCAGTTTCTTATGTTATACGAAGCGGAAGTGAGGTCTAACCCGAATTAATCCGGTCTGTTGATTCAAGTGAGGGTGACGCTGGCAAATATCCCACCCTTCAAACAGCGAAGGGCAGACCACCCGAAATTGGCGCGCGCCCCAAGGCTGAGCCCGGCCTGAACTTCAGAACCACCTAAAGACTGTTCCGCCCGCTTGCAGCGATCTCGGTGCGGGCGCCAACCGTCAGCGCTGAGAGAGAAGAGGGCGCCCCGGTCGATTGAATTCTCACAGCACCTGCTCGCCATCCAGTACGATCCACCTCTCCCTCAGCCATTTACCTAACGTGGCCGGCGCAAGCTGGTTGACCCTCCTGCATGCCGCCCGACAGAGCCGCCACAGTGTTGAGCGGGCGTCTATATGCGTCATGAATACCTTGGGGTAGACAGAGCAAAAATTGAGCGGCCCCGATGTCCCCTTCCAAAACACAAGCTCTCGCAACCCTCGATTGATCAGCGCTTCGATCAAATAGGACCGCATTACGAGTGAGACCGACTCGCGACCATATGCACGGTCATTCAGCTGCATGTTGACGATGGCGCGGCTGTCGACATGCCAGCCGCCGACGAGGCTGATCCATTCGCCGTCTTTCCGGCGTAAGCCAACCAAAATCCGCGAAGGCATAGCTTCAATCATGCCCAGCCACATGTCGAGATTCCGTTCGGTCGTGGCATAGGCGGCCTTCGGAAACAGATTTCTTGCATTAGCGCAGAAGTCTGCGAATGATAGCTCTTCAATGAACTCATTGCCAATCTGCTCACTTTTTCGACGATAGCGACGGAAATTGCGCCGGGTATCAGGGCCAAGCCTAACAAGGAACTCATCGTAGGTGCGGGGCAGTTCCATGTGCGAGTGGCGCTTTGCACAGTAGAAATCGACATCCGCGTATGCTTGAATGTCCGTTAGAAATGGAAGACGATGGGCAGGAACCATGAGTCGAATTCCGACCATGCGCTTGAGCAACGCCTTCACCCCACAGCATATGATGGATCCTGCTTCCTTCGGATCTGCCACTATCATGGCACCTAAGGTATCATCTCCAACTGCGATGCGGGTGCCAACGCCAGCCACTACCCGCTCTCTACAATAGAGCAATCCTGCAATTCGCTGCTCCTGCGAAACCACTACCACACATGGTCTCCACCTTTGCGGCGAGAAGGATGCCAGGAAAAACTCAGGGGCAAGCATTCCCAGTTTCGCTCCCAGGCCCGGCATCAGCGCTGCAAGTTCAGCTACCTTATCAGGGGACGAAACAATGGTCGCATCCAAAGATTGAGAATGGGAAGACGGTTGCAGGTGCGCTGCTTCTTCCTGTGCTGCCTGCTGCCGTGGGCAAGCTTGAAAGGCGCTGGCCAGGCGCAACAGCCACTCGAATTTGCGGGCATCATTCATTGGGATCACAGGCGAGACCTTTACCGGCGAATAAGCTTCGGAAGACACCCCTTCCTCCGCGTCTGGTAATCAAGGTAGGATAGCATCGTATATATTCGCCTGTTTTGTCAACTGAGTATGAGACCCGCCGGGCTTCAAGGGGTAGGGCTTTTTGGGTTAGGGGATCATCGAAGCGGGAAGCGGGAATCGTGGCTACTCTGTGAAGACGATGCCAACTGCGGTGCGGTCTTTTTCAGCTTCGGTCTCAATACGGACGACGTAGCCTCGCAGGCGGAGAGGTCCTTCCGATAGTCCTCCGATTCCGGGATTATCGAGCTGGACTTGCAGCTCGGACTGCAGCTTCGGGCTATGATCCAGATAAATCAGCGCACCCTGAAGGCTCAGATCGCGGATAACAGTCTCTTCTTCAAACGCCTGGCCCGAATCGGTGAGGCCGGTCACTCTTGCTTTGAAGTGCGTGTCGCGCCGCAGTCCTTCGCGCACGGCGGGAATCACGACATCAAGATCCTTTTCGCCTAAAGTCATCACCATGCCCTCGGCTGCAGCCCACACGTTCGCAAATTTCCCGCGGGCCTCGCGCAGAATGATGTCCACGGCCTTGTCGGTCGAATCAGGGTCGTGATGAAACAGGACCAGGTTCTTGACTCCCACTTCCGCGGCGATTTTCACACCTTCCAGCCAGGTGGAATGGCCCCATCCCTTACGCGTAGTGGCCAGTTGCTCGGGCGTAAATTGGGCATCGTTGATGAAAATGTCCGCGCCCGCCGCGAGTTCCCGCAGACTCTGGTCGAGCTTTGGATTGCCTGGTTCGTTGTCGGTGGCATAGACGATCGATCCGGCTGAGGTATCAAAACGAAAGCCGAGGCAACCTTGCGGGTGGTGCAACCAACTCGCCGTTACGCGCGCCCCCGGCACATCGAACTGATCTCCTCCGCTGACTTCGGTAAAATCCCGGCGCGCTGACATCGCGCTGATGTCCACGGGGAAATAGGGGTGCGCCATCTGGGCCTCAAACACGCGCTTCAGACTGTCGCGCCCGAGGTACTCCGAACGGAAACTGTAGAAATGGAAGCTGTTTTGTTCCGCGTACAGCGGCGAAAAAAACGGGATGCCCTGAATGTGGTCCCAGTGATAGTGCGTCACAAAAATGTGGGGCTCGATCCGACGTGCTTCGGACCCTGCTTCCAAGTGCCGTCCGAGCATTCGAAGCCCGGTTCCGCAATCCAGAATCACCCGCGCCCCTGCGGGTGTGGTGAGTTCCAGACAAGCCGTGTTTCCGCCGTACCGCCAGGTCGCCTTGTCCACAGTCGGCGTGGAGCCGCGAACCCCCCAGAACCGGAGCGTTGCCTCGGGTTCGGACGGAATCTTGCGCGATGGCCTGGCCATCGGCTCGGCCGCGATGGATCCGGTGGGTGGCATTGGAACCTGAATAGATGACAGATTTTCATACTATGGACCGCTCGGAACTAAGTCAATTATCTTCCCTAGTACGTGTGCGCGAACCGTATGCATCGCAGATAGTTCGGGATGGGGGTTCGCCGGTGCATCCGGAGGTATCTGCCTGTACAATAAGGAAATGCACGCACACGCGCATGGTCACGATCACCCGGGTGGCCACTCGCAGGCGCACACGGAAATGGCCAGTGGAGTGCTCACCGGAGCAATGGCGGCCACACTCCTGCTGGTTGTTGCGGAGCTACTGGGCGGTTACTCGGGGCACTCCATCGCCCTGGTCAGCGACGCGCTGCATAATCTATCTGATATTCCCACGATGTTGATCTCGTGGTTTGCACTGCGCTGGGCCGCGCGTCCCGCGGACCATGAGCGCACCTTCGGCTACCAGCGCGCGGGCGTTCTGGCCGCGTTCACCAACGCGATTTTACTAATCCTGGTTGCGCTGGTTCTGTTTTGGGAGGCGTTCGAACGATTCCGGCGACCGATTGCCGTCCATGAAAACTGGATGATCGGCGTGTCGCTGCTTGCGCTGGCCATCAACGGTGGGATCACGCTCGCATTGGTCCGCAGCCGGAGCGACATTAACCTCCGCAGTTTGCTTCTTCATAATTTCGGCGATGCAATTTCGAACATCGGCATTCTTGCGGGAGCTATCGCCATTCGAATGACGGGTGCGCAGTGGCTTGACCCGGCCATCGGTGTGGCCATCGCCGCGCTCGTGCTCTGGTCCACGAATGGTCTTCTCCGCGAAGCAGCCAACATTCTCCTCGAAGGGCTGCCGAAAGGCATTCGTCTGGAGGCTGTAGCGCGTTCGATCCTGAGCATCAAGGGCGTTCAGGAAGTCCACGACATCCACATCTGGACGATTGGCACCGGCCTCCACGCTCTCTCCTGCCACGTCCGCATCCCCGATATGCACATGGACGAGAGCGAGAAAATTCTGAAGAGCATACTGGCACGTCTGGACGCCGACTTTCACATTACCCACACGACGATTCAATTCGAACGAGCCGGCTTGCCGCAGGACGCCGGCTACTACATGCCCAAGCCCGTTCAGCCTTCGAAATGAATTTGAAGGAAAAATGCGAAACGCCGGCTTCTCACAGTAAATATATCCAGCTCTGAGGTGGGAATTTCAGTTGTGGAACTGCAAAGTGGTGCCGCGAGCTTCGTTCATGTCCTGGGTTGCGGCGGCGTCCAGTTCAGCCAACGGCAGCGTCCGTCGGATCCCTTCCGGAGTGACGTACTGCAATTGTGCGCCGATCACGGAAAACGCTGAAGCGAATAGGACCCTTCCGTCACGCCGCACCAGGACGAATTCGCCCACTTCGCGTACGGGCGCCGCCGGGGCCGACAAAGCTGCGGGAATCGCGGCGTCAATGCGGGATTCCTGCGCGGGGGCGGCCGCCTGTTGCACCATAACGACCGGAGCGGGTTGTTGAATTACGATGATCTGCGGCTGTTGCTGGACCTGCTGGTAATCCAAGAAATCGGGGTAAAAGGGAAATCCGCCGAAGAAGATCGGCGTGACAAAGTTGTGTTCGCGGCGTACACCACGTCCGAAACTGGGCGGGTTGTTGTGGAAGTTGCCGCTGATCGCGGCCAAATGAACGTAATCAAAGCCCAATCCCGGCACTCCGTTTTCATCATCGAAGTTAACTGAATTTGCCAATGGATCAGCGTTGGAGATCACGCGGCCGTTCGGTAAAATCCGGATCACCGTGGCTTGCCGCGTTCTCCGGGCACTAGATGAGGGGGAAACCGCGGCGGCGGCAGATACCTTTGCGGTAGTTGGCAAACGCATGGGCGCTACTCGGGCGGGCATGGATGCCCCGGATGAGCCACTGCCACGCATCTGTGCCTCGGCGCCTGAGCAAACCAGGAGCGCCAGCATAACCGCGCCCGCAAAATGGAACGTAGCCTTCATCATTCCATCCTACTCTAACATGATGCCCGAACCATCCTTACGGTTGCAGTCTCTTGCGGACATTGGGAGGGAAGCCGGAATTCATGGTGCAGAGGGTCCTCATGACAATGATTTCCCGTACTTCCCACGTTTCGCAGGTTATGTTATAACCGTCGGGCTGTGGAAAGCCATGTGAACGCGCGCACTGCTTCGAGTCGTTCGGATTCTGACGAACTGCGACAGGGCGAAGGGCATCCCATTAGTTTCTGTCCGGTTTGTTCACAGAGGCTGGAGTCAAGGCGCTGCAAGTTAGTTTGTGCGGTGTGCGGCTATTACCTGTCCTGTTCAGATTATTACTGACGCTGCTCGCCGTCTGCGAGGGCGATGACGAAATTTCGCATGGAAGCTTCTTAGGAGGACGGACTGTGGCACTGAAAATTACTGACCGCGTAGTGGATGGGGTGGTGGTGGAAGCCCTCGAAGGCCGTATCGTTCTCGGCGAAGAGAGCAACGCGCTACGAGAGAAAGTAAAGTCCCTGCTGGCAGCGGGTCAGAAAAAGATTGTCCTGAACATGGACAATGTCACCTATATCGACAGCTCGGGACTCGGCACGCTGGTCGCGTCGCACACCGGCGCGCGTGCGCAAGGGGCATCCATGAAACTCTCCAACTTGGGCTCGAAGTTCCAGGAGATTTTGCAGGTAACCAAACTGGTCACCGTGTTCGAAGTTTACGATTCTGAGGCGGCCGCCATCAGCAGCTTCAGAAATTAACTCCGCCCATCGCCCTTTCCCTGTGACGCCTCCAATTTTTGCCGGCGGCGCCACATCTTGGTTTTGCGTGTTAGCCCGTCTACGCTTACTCCTCCAGCCGCTGCATTGCTATCCCGCTCATTAGTTTTGGAAAGAAGTCTGTGGACTTCTGCGGCAGTACTTCACCGGCCATCGCCATCGCCGCCACGGTTTCTACGCC
>JBGPXQ010000150.1:0-6534 GCA_041492805.1 Terriglobia bacterium
AGCGCGACGTCGTCGAGAATGCGCTTGCAGATGTTGTCAATGCGTGCGCTCAACGGTTTGCCAAACGCGCACTCGCTGATCTTGCTCGCCTGCGGTGGTGCAGGCACAGGCTTCACCTCCATGGTAGTCGAGCAATCCGCGGCGCCGCCGCGGCCGTCGTCCACTCGCACCGTGACCGTATACGTGCCGGGCGCAAGGCCTGTCGTATCAAAATCCACAGCGGCGCCGGAGCCCACAACCTGGCCGGAATTGGCGCGCCAGGCATACGCGAGCCGGTCGCCATCAGGATCGCTGGCGTTTGTTGTGATGTGCACGCGCTCTCCAGCGAAGACAGAAGTGCGGTCCGCGGAGCAGGTAATGACCGGCGGGCGGTTTGGTTTCGGTTCGACGCGGATGTCCGTGCTGCAACTCGCCGCGCCGCCGCGGCCATCGTCCACGTGAAGCGTTACGGTGTAGTTGCCCGCCGCGGTCCCGGCAGAGAGCCAGCGGACCTGGGGTCCGTTGCCATCAACGCGGCCGCCGCTGGCCGACCAGGTATACGTCAGTGGATCGTTATCCGGATCGCTCGCTGCTGCGCTGACTGCGACCATGTCACCCGACTCCAGGTAAACCATGCTCTTATCTGCAGAGCAGGAAGCGGTCGGAGATTGATTTGCAGGCGGGGTCTTCTCGGGCCAATACGCCGTGCCAAGCTTCACGACAAATCCGTGGCGGTCATTGAGGTCCTTCAAATTCAGCATGTACCGGTAGCCTACGTCAAAGGCCATGTGCTTCCAGGGGTACATTCGAAGTCCCCAGACTCCATCGACCGGGTCCCGTGCGCCGAAGGTCGTGTCTGGAGTAAAACTGCTACCACTGGTCGTAAACAGCACAGTCGTGTACTCGGCCATCGGCTGGAAGCGGCTTTGCGGAAACAGGATAAAACCTGCACCGGCTCTGAATTGATCCGCCATGTGAAAAAGACGGCCCCCAAAATCGCGCGGGTCGCGAGTAAGTTCGTAACCGGCGTTGATGGTGGCTGTAATGATGTTGCTCCATTGCTTGCTCAGGGCGACGGAAACCAAGTCACTGAGCGGGCTCCCCTGCGTACCATTGTCGAGCAGGTGCGCAAGATCGGTCCGTGTGGAAATAATCAAATCATTGCGGGCCGAGATGCTGACGGGATCTCCTTGCCGCTCGGAAAGAAGCCCGAACTTGAGCCCTAACGTGACGTTACCAAGTCCGCCGTCGTTGTTGGCCGCAAACGGGAAGTCCTCCACGTAACCAGGGGTGCCGATGCCCGGAAGAGTGGGAAATATTGAATCGGGATATAGCCCAAATCCGCTATTCGGAGGCGCCAGGCTTAACTGGTTTCCGTTTCCGATATGCGTGTGTCCATAGGGCACGAAGGAGGCATACAAATTAAGACGGTCTGTGATGCCGTAGCTGAAGTCCAGGCCAAGTTGAAACACCGTGACACTGCCCGGCATGCGACCGAATTTATTCCCATACACGGAAAACGCAAAACCACCTTTCGGCAGCGTATCCGCGGTCTCGACGGTGAACAGCCCGATGGTCCCGGTTGTGGCAAGCATGGGCGTGAATTTCGGCGCGGGCCGGTAATCCCCACCATTATCCTTCTTGCCCGCATCCTTCTGCGCCGGCAATGCAGCTGTGGTTACTGGTTTCGTTTCGGAGTTGGCCGCTTCATCGGCCTTCGTATCCGAACGAGCGGAAATCGATGTATCGTTGGTTTTCCTGTGCGCCCTCTTGGCCTTCAATTTCGCTGGGCTCTTCGCGAAACCGGCCGATACCAACAACAGCACGAGCGTCAGCAACGCGCCACACCGCAAGATCCATCGCATCATCGCCTCGAACCTCCGCCAACAAAAGTGGACCCAAACAAATCAGGAAAGACAAATATTTGAATACTGGTTCTGCAAGGATTATTCTTTCTCGGCGCGAATCGCGACCGGCTCGAGTGCCCCCAAATGAAACTCCGTGCAGCGGCCATTATATATTGTGGAAACATCATTCAATAGCATTTTTCCTCCTATGCTCGTGATAGACAACCGCTTGACGCACCTGGGAGAATTTAGCACTTCCTAAATCGGGAAACCAGACAGGCCACCCCAGGAACCCAACTGCCATCTGAACGAGATGTGTGAAGCTGGCCGGGACCCCACAGCCCTGACCCGGACCCGCAATACAAATCAAGAAACGGCCGGAGGATCTACATGCGCAAGAGTTTTCTGCGGTGGGTCGCGCTAACAGCAACTGTGTCACTCATGGGTGTATTCGGGGCTGCAAGGGTGGGGGCGGTGCCGCAAGACAGTACGCCAGCCCCATCGATAGCGGTTGACACCGTTCCTAGTGGAACGCATTTTCTTGTTCGCCTTGACGACGAACTGAACACCGGCAAACACAAGGTGAATAAGAAATTTGAGGCAAAGACACTCGAGCCGCTGGGGACTTTGAATGGGACTATTCTCCCGCCCGGCGCGAAGATCCGTGGACACATCAGCCGCATTGAACCCGCGGGGTTGACCGGACGTGCAAGGATGTGGCTGACCTTCGACGACATTGCCACGCATCACGGACGATTGCCCATTGTGGCGGATGTCACAAGTGTTCCAGGTGATTTCGGCGTGAAACCTGGTGAAAGCAAAGAGGGCGAGATCGAAGCGCGCACCAGCAAGGGAACTCGGGACCTCGAAGCCGCCGCGGCTGGGGCAGCAATCGGGGCCGCTGCAGGTGCAGCCGCCCACGGCGGCAAAGGGGCAGCCGTGGGAGCGGCTGCAGGAGGGATAGCAGGATTTGTGGCGTCGTCCGGTTTCGGCCAGGAACTGGACTTGCCGAAAGGCACCAAGCTCGATCTCGCTCTGGACCGCCCATTATATCTGGCTCACTGAGCGGGGCGCGCGATAGGAGGGTCCGCGTTGATCTCAGCTTGGCAGAGGCGCGCGCTGCTGGTAGATTCGATGTGAGGCGCCGCCCCTGGATGCGAGGAGCTGCTCACAGACTGAATGGCTGATCCGACGCGTTTTGAAACTACGAATCCTGCTGCTGACCGCATCCTGATCGTCGAGGATGAAGAAAACGCTCGCATTGGATACGAAGCTCTTCTGCGAAGGTGGGGCCACGAAGTCCTCGGGGTGGGGAGCGCAGAAGACGCGCTGGCGCGCTTTTCCGAATTTGCTCCCTCCGTCTTGATCGTTGACGTTGAGTTGCCTGGAATGAACGGGCTCGATTTGCTCGCCAGGCTCGGCGAGGAATTGCAGACGGTCCCCTCCATCATTATTACGGGCAAAGGCAGCGAAGAACGCATCGTTGCCGCGATCGAAGCCGGGGCATTTTGGTACATCGAGAAGCCGCTCAAGGCCGCGGTGTTGCGCTCTTTGCTGGACCGCGCGCTGGGCCGCGTCCGGGATCGCCGGCAGGTGGCGGCGCTGACGCGCCAGTTGCGCGAAACCGGAAGACTGGGCGATCTGATCGGCGGATCGAAGACTATGCAGGATGTAATGCGGATTCTCGAACAGGTTTCGCCGTCTTCCGCATCCGTATTGATTACGGGCGAGACCGGTTCTGGCAAGGAAATTCTCGCGCGCACCATTCACCGGCTCTCACCTCGCGCCGAGCGGCCCTTTATTGCCATCAATTGTTCCGCGATTCCCGAATCCCTAATGGAAAGCGAAATTTTCGGACACGAACGCGGGGCGTTCACTGGTGCGGCCGAACGGCGGATTGGCTGCTTCGAACTCGCCGACGGCGGCACGCTGCTTCTTGATGAAATCGGCGAGATGCCGGCTCCGACGCAAGCGAAGCTGCTCCGCGTTCTGGAAGACCATAAAGTACGCCGGCTCGGCAGCAAGGTGGAAACGCCGGTGGACGTGCGTGTGCTCGCCGCGACGAACAAGGAACCCGAGCAGGCGGTAGCGAAGGGCGAGCTGCGCCAGGACCTCTATTTCCGCCTGAATGTATTCCACATTCACTTGCCGCCGCTGCGCGAACGCAAGGACGACATCCCGCTGCTGGTCGAGCATATTCTGCGCGATCTCAATGCAAAGCACGGGCGTCACATCCGTGGCGTGAATCCCGAAGTTCTCGAAATGTTCGCGGGCTATTCGTGGCCGGGCAATGTCCGCGAGCTGCGCAATGTGCTCGAGCGCGCGGCCATTGTCTCCGACCGCGATTTGATCGGCCGCGCACATCTCCCCGCCGAATTCGGGCACGCCCCCGCAGCGGCGGCTTCCGATCTTGCTTCGCTGCGCTTCCCACTGGGCACTACTGTGGAAGCCGTCGAGCGCGAGCTCATCCTGCAAACGCTGGCCTCGACAAACAACAAAACGCGCGCAGCCGAGCTGCTGGGTATCAGCTTGAAAACTCTGCACAATAAATTGAAAGAATACGAGGCCGCGAAAGCTCCCTCGCAGTGAAGTGCGGCGTGACCATGCAACTCAGGCTGAAAACCAAAATCACACTGATCATGGCGCTGCTAGTGCTCGCGGTGGTGGGTGTAAACTCCACGCTGTACGTCGCGACCCTCACGCGGCAGGTGATCCGCCAGGCGGATAGTCGCGCCCAACTGGTCTCTCAACAGATATTTTTTCAAGCGCAGAACGCCCTCGCGGATGCGGCAAGGGCGGGCGAAGCGCCCGCCTCGAACAGCACCGAAGACTTGCGCGCGTATGTCCAAAAATCCCTCGATGAAAATGCCGCGCTGACGTCTTTGATCGATGCCGAGGTGGGGTATTCCTTTTTAGTTTACGAAGTCACTATTTCCGACATCAATGGCACGGTACTGATCTCGAGCGACGCTTCACTGCCGGGGAAGCGCTCGCAAACGAGAACAAATCTCACGCAATTGGTCTCGAGCAGTTTTCCAGGACAACTCCAGGCGATCTATGGACCGCCGCGCGCGTACGAAGTCGCGTATCCTTTCCAGCTGGGACCGGCCGGCAACCAAGTCCCATTTGGGGTGATTCGCGTCGCGGTGCAGACCGGCCTGTTGCGCAACGATATTAACCCTGCCATACGGTCGGCGGCATTGCTGGCTCTGGCCTCCATTGGGATTTCCGTCTTACTGGCTGCGTTGGTCAGCAGCGTGTCTCTGGCGCCGTTGAAAAGCATCACGGCGCAGTTGGATCGCATCTCAAAAGGTGAATTCGACCAGAAACCACTCGAGAGCGGCGACGAATTCGGCCAGGTCAGCACAAAAATCAGCAAGATTGGAATGCAACTCCGCGGCGTTCGGGAGATCTTCAGCACCCTGCGCGAAAACCTCGATCAGGTCCTCGGCGGGCTCGATGATGGCTTGCTGTTGTTCTCGGTCGACGGCCGCGCCGTAATGGTCAGTCCTGCGGCCGAACGTTTTCTGGCCATGCCGTCAGACCACCTCTTGGGCCGTCGCGCCGAAGATATTTTTCCACCCGATCATCCTGTAAGGCAGGCCGTAAAGCTACACGATGGGGAGTTCGAGCCGGTCGCGTCTGCCGAGGTGGTTCTGGCCGTTCCGGATTCGCCGGCGCGGCGTGTCGGCGTAAGCGTGCAAGTCATTGGCGAGGGCAACATGCGTATGGGCGCGCTGGTGACGTTCAAGGACCTGGAATCGCGCGAGCGTATCAGCACGCAGTTGCAGGTGTCGGAGCGGCTGGCCCAGCTCGGGCGAATTACGGCAGGCGTGGCTCACGAAGTGAAGAATCCGCTGAACTCGATGCGTCTGTGGCTGGAAAATTTGAAAGTGAGCTTGCCAGAAACCGATGGCTTACCTCAACAGGCCGTCCGAGTCCTGGACAACGAGATTGACCGGCTTGACACCGTGGTGAAACGGTTCCTCGATTTCACGCGTCCTCCAGATATGCACCAGGAAGAAACAAATCTCAAGGACTTGCTCGAGGAAGTGCTCGCAGTCGGGCGGCCCCAGATGGATCAGGCAAATGTGAAAGTGGAAACCGACTTCGCGACCGAAGTGCCGACCGCGCTGGTGGACCGCGAGTTGTTGAAGCAAGCGCTGATGAACCTGCTCCTCAACGCCGTCGAGGCCATGCCTGGAGGCGGCCGGTTGACCGTGTCGCTTGAACGCCGCGGCGAGATGGCCGATATCGAAATTGAAGACACCGGCCGCGGCATCGCGCCCGAGCACAAACAGCGAATCTTTCAGCTATTTTTTACGACGAGGCCGGGTGGGAGCGGGATCGGACTCGCCAGCGCCTTTCGAACTGTGCAATTGCATAATGGTTCGATAGACTTTAAGTCTGAAGTTGGACGCGGCACGACATTTCGAATCGAGTTGCCGCTGGCGCGCCAAGGGGAGCCAGCCCTGCCGCGTCCGCGCGATGCGAGTGCGGCAGTAGCGCGGAATACCTAAATGCGACGACGCAAACTCCTCGTGCTGCTATTTGCAGCAGCCCTTGTTACGGCCGGGTGCGGCAGCAAGCATATTGTGCGCGCAGCTCCTCCTTCCGTGAGCACTCCGCCCCCGGAGGAAACGCCGCCTGCCCTGGAGCCGGCCCCGCCTCCTCCTGTGGAAACCAAGACGGAAGAACCACCGCCGGA
>JBGPXQ010000236.1:0-4226 GCA_041492805.1 Terriglobia bacterium
CCGTGGGCAGCGGCTAAATTAAGGGACGCGAGACCTCCGTTTGGGGTCAACCAAACCTTCGAGGGCATCAATGATCCTGTTCAGAGGTACTGTGACCCGCCCGGTGTATCCCGCATATACATGTACCCCTGGGAGTTTACGATCCTTCAAACCCCGAAGGTTGTATACATGCTTTTTGAGTTCAGTCGCGTCTGGCGGTCCATCGCGATGGATCGAGAACATCCCAAGGACCCGGACACGACGTGGATGGGCGACTCGATCGGCAGGTACGAAGGCGACACACTCGTGATCGACACGGTCGGCTTGAGCGACAAGACCTGGCTCGATCACGTGGGCCATCCCCATAGCGACGCCCTACACGTTGTCGAGCGTTTGCGGCGCGTTGACCATGACACGCTGGAGCTTGCCATCACGATCGACGACCCACAGGCCTATACGAAGTCGTTTACCGGAAAGAAATATTTCTTGTCGACCTCGACACCCATGGGAGAAGTGATTTGCGCCTACTCAGAAATGGACTCGTTTCAGAAGAGCGTCATAGACCCCGCCACGAAGCAACCCAGCAAATAGCCTGACTGGCCTATATACCTCGGTCCTCCCAATTCGCGCGAGGTGTGGCTGGTCCTTACGGAATTGATGCATTTGCGTCTGTCCTGTTGTGTGATTGCTGTCACGCAGGGGTGTTTCGCCGGTCACATCGCTGACCGATCCGAGGTGTTATCTTAATTATGGTTGAGAGATAGAGGTAAGCAAAAGGAGGGGGTCATGGTCAGGCAAGATTTTCTCTTCATGGCGTTGCTCATGATCAGCCTCATGTTCATGGTTCATTGGGGAGGCGGGCATCACTTCAGGCATTGAAGTGTGAGTGATTCTTGAGTGACATAGAAAGCGGCAGTGAGGCCTGAGCGGGAATGTAGAGCCGGCCAGGGGGGAGAAGGAGAATTGCTGTTCCACAAGACATTAGCGACTTGAATTTTCGCAATCTAACCAGGTTTCGGGAACTGAATGAGCAGGAGTAGGTGGCAACGATTGCGCTCTCCGGGAGGCTCGGCGGGATTGTCTTTCTGGACCAGCGCAATTTCTCGCGTCCTTATCCGAGCTAGAATGAATGGATGGAACGAAAGATTTTCTGGGCCACGTGGGCCGTATTGGGCTTGCTGGCGGATTTCGCCTTGCCATTCTGGTGGGCGTTCGCAGCAACCATTCCACTTGGCGTTGTGAGTTGGTGGATCGCTTATCGCAGTGATTGGTTCTAGCAGAATCCAGATAAGACCCGTTGAAGCCATTCCAAGGAGCGAAGCGACGAGGAAGCTCTCCCTTTGCTTGACCGTGATCGAAAAAGAGATTCCTCACTTCGTTCGGACTGACGTGGTCAAACCGTTTGCACGATCGTTCCTGATTCATCGAAATTCCGAGCGATCCGCGCTCGCTTGTTTTGCGCCGCCAACCCCTTCAAGCTAAACTGATGCCGGGAGAAAACCGAATCATTTGCCTCCGATTATTACTGCACAGGGACTCTCGAAGAGATACGGGGCCGAGCCGCTATTCCAGGATATTTCGTTCACGATTTCTGAAGGGGAACGGATCGGCCTGATCGGGCCGAACGGATCGGGCAAGTCAACTCTCCTGGAAATTCTTTACGGCCGCATACAACCGGACAGTGGGGAAGTGGCGGTCCGCAAGCGCACGCGCCTGAGCTGCGTCACGCAGATTTCGGAGTTTGCCCCCGGTGCCACTGTGCGTTCCGTGATCGAGGGCGCTCTCGAACGGGCGGGGGTACCCGACTCAGAGCGAGCTTCCCGGACCGCCGAGACGCTTGGCCGCGCGGGCTTTGCCGACATTGAAACTCCCACAGCGGCGTTATCCGGCGGCTGGCGCAAACGCCTCGCGATTGCCGAGGGACTCGTCCAGGGGCCGGACATTCTGTTGCTCGACGAGCCGACCAACCATTTGGACCTTGCCGGAATTAATTGGCTTGAAACACTATTGCAGGATGCGCCATTCGCATGCGTCGTGGTCAGCCACGACCGCTATTTTCTGGAAAATGTAGCCACAGAAGTGGTCGAGCTTGCGCGTATGTATGAAAACGGTTTTCTGCGCGTCAGCGGAAACTACAGCGCGTTCCTCGAAGCGAAAGAGGAATATCTTCACGCGCAGCGAAAGCGGCAGGAATCTCTCGAGAACCGCGTCCACACGGAGATTGAATGGCTGCGACGAGGTCCCAAAGCCAGAACGACGAAATCGAAGGCGCGTATCGATTCCGCTCACGAAATGATCGGAGAACTGGCGGACTTGAACGCCAGGACGCGCACCTCCAATGCCAGAATCGATTTTTCGGCGACGGACCGGCAAACCAAGCGGCTGATCCAACTGGAAGACGTTACCTACGCCATCGGCAATCGTACGTTGTTCGAAGGAATTCATTTCGCCGTTACGTCGGGGATGCGAGTGGGACTGGTGGGCCCGAACGGGAGCGGCAAGACCACGCTGTTGCGCCTGCTGCGAGGAGACATCGAACCCACTCGTGGGGAAATCCGCAAGGCCGACTCATTGCGGATCGTGTATTTCGACCAGAATCGTGAGCTTGACCCGGACATCAGTTTGCGGCGCGCATTGGCGCCGGACAGCGATTCCGTCATCTATCAGGACCGGGTGATTCACGTCGCCTCATGGGCGGCGAGATTCCTCTTTGATCCTGAGCACCTGAACCAGCCGGTCGGAAAACTGTCCGGCGGCGAGCGTGCGCGCGTGCTGATCGCGCAACTCATGCTCCAGCCGACGGACGTCCTGCTGCTCGACGAGCCGACCAACGATCTCGACATCCCCACTCTGGAAATACTGGAAGAGAGCCTGCTGGAATATCGCGGGGCATTGGTGCTGGTCACGCACGATCGCTATATGCTGGACCGTGTCTCGACAGTTGTCCTCGGGCTCGATGGTCTTGGCGGGGCGGAACGCTTTGCGGACTACTCGCAATGGGATGCCTGGCAGCGCCCCCGGCAATCGAAGGGGAATCCGAACATGAGCAACGGACCCCGGCGCTCGCCTGCAACAGCCGGAAGTCCGCAGCCGCCAGTTGCGAACAGGAAGCTCTCCTACATTGAGTTCCGCGAACTCACCAGCATGGAAGAGCGTATCGCCGAGGCCGAGAGGGAGCTTCACGCTAAACGTGCGACGCTCGAAGATCCCACGATTACGAGCGACCCACTCCGTTTGCAGATCACTTGCGTGCAAATGGACGCGGCGCAGAAAACCGTCGACAATCTCTATGCGCGGTGGGCCGAGTTAGAACACAAAAAAAGCGGGCATTGAGAACGCGTCCCCGCCACCACGGTTATTTTCAGCTCAATCCGCAGCCTGGCTTTCTTTCGAGCCGTGCGATGGCTGGATCCAGCCCGTGACTGGCTCGCAGGCAAGTGGTATGTTTGTGCGCGGCAATGGAATCTCTCAAGAGGGGGCAGAGACCAATGAATCAAGAATTATTCTTGAAAGCGGCGACTCGGCGGGAGATGTTGCGCGCGGCCTCAATATTTGCGGGCGGAAGCGCGCTCGCCGGGCTGATGCCGCGGGCTCTGCTGGCAGGCGCGCAAGCTGCGGTTGGGGGGAAGACCCAGCAGCCTGCGTCTGCTCCCGTGGATCCGGTCGAGCAGATGAAACAGCAAATGGCCAGCGTGCCTCTGCAAACCATGAAGTTGCGCGACAATATTCAGATGCTCTACGGCCCGGGCGGGAACATGGTGGTTATCGACGGCCCGGATGGAAAAATCCTCGTGGATTCGAGCTTTACGAGCGTCGCGCCCAAAGTCAAACAGACCTTGGATGGACTCAGCAACGCGCCGCTCAAGATGTTGATCAACACGCACTGGCATTTTGACCATACCGATGGCAATGCGGCGATACATCAGTTCGGTGCGACGATCCTCGCGCATGAAAACACGCGAAAACGGCTTTCCACGCCGCAATTCCTGAAATTCTTCGGAATGCATTTTCCTGCGTCCCCAGCGGAAGCCCTTCCTCAGCAGACGTTCGTGGACAGCTTCAAGCTTTACTTTAACAAGGAAGAGATCAGCTTGATGCACTTCTCGCCCGCGCATACGGACACGGACATTTACGTCCATTGCCGGACCAGCAACGTCCTGCACATGGGCGACACTTGGTTTAACGGGATGTATCCGTTCCTCGATTCCGGTACGGGCGGCAAGATCAACGGCATGATCGCGGCGGCC
>JBGPXQ010000202.1:0-4985 GCA_041492805.1 Terriglobia bacterium
CCTTGCTGAAACAATCGGAAGGCGGCGATTTTGAATGAGCGGTCGCGAACTCGGAAACAACCGGGGAGCTGCCGAAACCCAACCCACACGAGAATGCATCCATAGGCTTCATGAAACCGCCATGTGACGAAGCCGTTGTCCGATCGGTGAATGCCGTTGTTCCATGCACGGCGCAAGCGGGACGTTGGATTCTCGCAGCGACAATTCTCGGTTCCAGCATGGCCTTTATCGACAGCACCGTCGTCAACGTAGCCTTACCAGCGCTGCAAGCAAACCTCCACGCAACTATCGTCGGTGTGCAATGGGTGGTCGCGTCTTACGGGTTGTTCTTGGGAGCTCTGATTCTCCTCGGTGGCTCTCTCGGCGACCTGTTTGGTCGCCGGCTGATGTTCTTGGTTGGTGTGGGGATTTTTGCTACTGCTTCTATCGCTTGCGGTCTTGCCTCAAACATTCAACAGCTCGTTATCGCGCGGAGTGCCCAAGGTTTGGGAGCTGCCTTTCTCGTACCCGGCAGTCTGTCGATCATCAGCGCTTGTTTTGACGAGCAGACCCGCGGTCAAGCGATCGGCACTTGGTCCGGCTTCACTGCCATCACAACAGCAGTCGGGCCGGTTCTCGGCGGTTGGCTGATCGAGCATGCTTCCTGGCGCTGGGCGTTCTTCATCAATATTCCGCTCGCGGCCGCCGTGATGGCAATTTCTCTTTGGCGAATTCCCGAAAGCCGTAATCCGGCTAGCGGGTTTGTAGATTGGATGGGAACCCTGCTCGCGACTGCCGGATTAGGTGGCGTGGTCTATGGGTTCATTGAATCCGTAAGTCTCGGATGGGAGCACCGCCTAGTTTTCGGAAGCGTGATCGCCGGCTTTGCTTGTCTCATCGTTTTCGTGCTCGTTGAGTCCAGGATAGGTTCACCCATGGTTCCGCTGGCGCTCTTTCGGTCGCGTAGTTTCAGTGGCGCGAACCTGCTCACTCTGTTTCTCTATGCCGCTGTTGGAATTTTCTTTTTCTTGTTTCCGTTGAACCTTATCCAGGTGGAGGGATACTCGACAACTGCGGCTGGCGCTGCCGCGCTGCCCTTAATTCTGCTGATGTTCTGTCTTTCCCGCTGGGCTGGTGGCCTCGTCCCACGCTACGGCGCAAGGGCCCCACTGATCGCCGGCCCACTCATTGCGGCAGCAGGCTTTGCTCTTTTCGCCGTGCCAGGTGTGGGAGCAGGTTACTGGAGAGCCTTCTTCCCTGCATTCGTTGTTCTCGGTCTTGGAATGGCGATTAGCGTGGCTCCTCTCACCACGGTGGTTATGAGTTCAGTAGGCCAGGATCGCGCCGGCACCGCCTCCGGCATCAACAACGCAGTCGCGCGGGTCGCGGGCGTACTGGCTATCGCAATCCTTGGGATCGTGATGATGAAATTATTCAGTTCCAGCTTGAATCGTAGTCTCACGGGCGGACTGCTTCCGCCCGGCATTCTCCAGTACGTTCGGTCGAACGAAATCAAGCTCGCCGGCCTTGACGTACCCACGGGCCTAGATGCTGGTACGACAGCTCTGATCCGGGTGTCAATTTCCCGTGCGTTTGTCTTTGGATTCCGAACCGTAATGTTGATCTGTGCAGGTCTGTCCTTGGCAAGTGCTGCGGTCGCATGGTTAATGATTCCTGCCAGAACCGAGTAGATCCCGCTCAATTTGGACGCAACTTAGAGAGAGCAATCCGCGCGCCACTAGAGTCCCATGGAAAGGCGTCGCTCCCTTGGCTCTATAATGGCTAGCCGTAGAAGTGGCCGTACTCGGCGTTTCGATTCGAGCCACCACGCGATAACTCCCGGATGGTCGGGTACTCTTCCAGAACCGCTTGTATCCGAGTACGCCGTTAATCGGGAGTTGAATAAAGAAGTTCCTGCGCTGCCGGCATAATTCCCCAGAAAGTATTCCGGCGCAACGTCGTTCAGATGCAACGCAACGGCGCACCGCCTTCTTAACTACACGGTTTCTCAGGCGCCGACGCTTAACCTCTGCTCCTTGAAAAACGTGAGCAGATCCGCGTTGACCTGATCCTTGAGGGTCGAGCACATGCCATGTGGCGCGCCCGGATAGATCTTCAGTGTGGCTCCCTTCACAATCTTGGACGAGAGAAGGGCGGAAGCGCCGATCGGCACGATCTGGTCGTCGTCGCCATGGAGAATAAGTGTCGGCACATCGAACTTTTTGAGATCTTCGGTGAAGTCCGTTTCGGAGAACGCCTTGATACAGTCATAGACAGCTTTGTGTCCAGCCATCATGCCCTCCAGCCAGAACGAATCCCGCAGGCCTTGCGAGACTTTGGCGCCAGGCCGGTTGGCGCCGTAGAACGGCGCACTGAGATCCTTCCACAACTGCGAGCGGTCGGCGAGGACGCCGGCGCGGATCTGATCGAACACGTCAATCGGCAAGCCGCCGGGATTGGCGGCTGTCTTCAACATCAGCGGCGGCACCGCGCTGATGAGTACAGCCTTGGCGACACGCTTCGTGCCGTGGCGGCCGATGTAGCGGGCGACTTCGCCGCCTCCCGTGGAATGGCCCACGTGGATCGCGTCCTTCAGGTCGAGGATTTCAACGAGCGCCGCGAGGTCGTCGGCGTAGGTATTCATCTCGTTGCCGTCCCACGGCTGGCTCGAGCGGCCATGTCCGCGGCGGTCGTGCGCGATGCAGCGAAAGCCACGGTCGGCGAGAAAAATCATCTGGTCTTCGAAGGCGTCGGAGCTGAGCGGCCAGCCGTGACTGAAAACTACCGGCTGTCCCATACCCCAATCTTTGTAATAAATCTGCGTGCCGTCTTTCGTTGTGATCGTTGCCATAGAGTCCCCCGTATTTGCTGTGTGAAGCTCAGGAACGCGAAACGGCCCAATTCAAAGACCGCGCACGACTTGTGAGAGGAACCATGTCCGGCGCTCGGTCTCGTCAATCCAGTTTTCAATCAAGCTGGCAGTCGCGACATCGTTATGCTTTTCGCAAACTTCATGCGTGGAGCGCAAAAAGCGAGTCAACTCGCGGTTGTCGGTGCGAAGCTCTGTCAGCATCTCCTCCGGAGTGAGAGTTTCATTGTTGTTGTCTTTCAGGCGCTGATGCTTTGCGATGTCGCCAATCGAGTGAAGCGTGGATTCACCAATTTTGCGCGCCCTTTCGGCAATATCGTCCGTCATCGCGAAGATTTGCTCCGCCTGTTCGTCGAGGAGCAGGTGATAATCGCGGAAGTGGCGTCCGGTCATGTGCCAATGGAAGTTCTTAGTCTTCAGGTACAGCGCAAACACGTCCGCAAGCAATGGACGCAGGGCGTTAGAAATCTCGGCGACGCCATCGCGGCTGAGATCGGCTGTCACCTCCAAAGTGGTCTTTTCCCGTTCCTTCACCTGAATTGCGGCGCTCTTTGCCATTGTTGGCCTCCTTAACTTTATTCGCTGCAGGCTATGATGCTTTTCTAAGAGATGCAGTTCCCAAGAACCGGCTTCGCGCGAATCTTTTGATGTAACCCGGGATTTCCATTTTGATTTTCCGACCGACCGATAACGTACACCCACCTCCGTCAGTACGCAATGCTCAAGCCGGGTTCTTGAGTGCAGAGCCTTTCCGACGGCTGCGGCAAAATGAAATCATTTCTTTTCCTTTAGCAGTGGATCGTTCATGGGGTCGAAATAACGCGTGTCAGTCGGGCCATAACCAGAGATGTGGACGATCACAGGGTCGCTGGCAGTCCGGGCAAAATGGTTTACGCCACCTGGTTCCGAACAAACGCTACCCGGCGGGAGCCGCTTCAATAATTTTTCATCGAAGTGTGTGCCATAGCCGAACTGCCATTCGCCGGAAACCACGGTTGCCATGCGATCATCGCGATGCGAGTGTGCCTGAATAGCCGTGTGCATGGGCACGAATAACAGAATCGAGTAGAACCCTGTTTTTCCCGGATCACCGAAAAGCACCTTCGTGTGCACGCCGGCGAGGTTCGAGCTTCCCATTTGGCTTCCACCGAATCCGCCGCTCCGAACTTCCGCGGGCGTCATGCGCATCTCTGGAAGAGGCAAAGTGGTTGAAGCACCAGCGCCGGCAAGAAAGCAGACTGCGCACAGGATTCGCTTCCGCATTGATCCTCCCTCGGATTTCTGTTCGCGCGCTAGTGACAAGCGCTTCAGCAGTGTGCCCGTGGCCCAGTCGTCACAGAAACTTAATCAGCGCATCCGTCGTCTCTTTTGGGTTTTCCTCGAGCACCCAGTGTCCAGTGGCCTTGAGGACGACCATGGTGGCATCGGAAGCCACAATCTTCATTTGCTGCCCAAGCAGATCTCCGTTTGCCTTCTCGCCGCCGATTGCAAGGACCGGCATGGTCAGCTTGGTCCGTGAGAGTACCGCGAAATCCTTGGCTGCCTGCTGGAAGAAGACGAAATATGCCCAGCCTGCGCGCATTCGTCCAGGACGAGCATAGGCCGCCGCATAGGCTACGCGATCGGCTTCTGAAATCGAATGAGCCTTGTCAGCAGCGAAATCGTTCCAGAAGTGTTCGAAATACGTTCGCTCACGTCCGCGTACTAACGCCTCCGGAGTCGGACCGTTAAAACGGAAGTGCCAGATCCCGGGGTTGTTATAAACGCTTTCCCATCCGGCAATGCCTGGGAGAAAGGCATCCATGACCACGAGCTTTTCCACTTGCGAGGGAAACTGCGCGGCGTACGCATACGCAACCATCAGCCCGATGTCGTGGCCGACAATTCGCGCCTTCTCGACACCGAGGGATTTGGCAAGAGCGTGTACGCGGATGGCGGCGGTTTTCATGTCCAAGCCGTCCGCCGGGATTTCCGAGCCCCCGATTCCAGGCAGGTCGGGCGCGATGACGGTAAATTTCTCCGCGAGGAGCGGCATAACCGGTCTCCACATCCGTGAGGTTTGCGTATAGCCGTGCACCAGGATCACCGCCGGGCCCTGACCAGCCGTCAGGTAATGCAGGCGGAGTCCCTGAACCAC
>JBGPXQ010000050.1:0-11317 GCA_041492805.1 Terriglobia bacterium
GACGCTGACGTTGGCCGTAGGCATGATCATCGGCACTGTGATTTCTGGGCATGTGGGCGCATCGCATCCCGCGGCCGGGACCGACGCCACGCCCTTGGCGATTCCAGATCCGGTGCAGTTGTCGAGCGCCTTTGCTTCTATCGTGAGCAAAGTGCAGCCGGCCGTCGTGAATATTTCGACGACACAAGTCATCGAACGCCGCGGTCAGGGTCAGGGACGGCCCACTCCGCGCGGCCGCGGCCAGATGGGGCCGCAGGACGATCAGGATCAGCAACCATTTCAGGACTTCTTTAATCGTTTCTTCGATTTCCCCGATCAAGGACCCACTGCTGAGCGCAGCCTGGGTTCGGGCGTGATTGTCGACAAGAAGGGGTACATCCTGACGAACAACCACGTTGTGGACCAGGCCACAAAGGTGCAAGTGACTCTGAATGGCGACCAAACTACTTACACAGCCAAGGTCATCGGTACGGACGAGGAGACCGATCTCGCCGTTATCAAAATCGAAGTAGGACGTGAATTGCCCGCAGCCAAGCTGGGCAATTCAGACGCGGTTCAAGTGGGCGACTGGGCTCTCGCGATTGGGAACCCGTTTGGCTTCCTGCAGGGCAGCGTCACGGCCGGGATTATCAGTGCAAAGGACCGCGGTAACGTGGGTCAGCAATTTCAGAGATTTATCCAGACGGATGCGGCAATCAATCCGGGGAATTCGGGCGGCCCGCTGGTGAACATGGCCGGGCAAGTGATCGGGATTAACACGGCCATCATTACCGGAGGTCGTGGGAATGAAGGTGTTGGTTTTGCGTTGCCGTCAAACACGGCGATTGGCGTTTATAACCAACTCGTTGCCAACGGAAAGGTCACGCGCGGGTCCATTGGCGTCAGTTTCACCGAAACGCAAGGCAGCAATCCGATCGTCCTGAAGGAGTTGGGCGCGCCATACGGAATCGTGTTGCAACGCGTCGAGCCGGGCAGCCCGGCAGAGAAGGCAGGTTTGCAGTCGGGCGATGTCATCACGAGTGTGAATGGCAAGCCCGTGCACACCGGAAACGACCTGGTAAATCCGATCGCCACGACCGTGGTTGGCAATAACATCCGTGTGACTTACATCCGCGACAAGAAGGAGCACGAAGCCAGCTTGACCGTCGCGGATCGCACGAAGATTTTCCCGGACCGCGCGGCGAATGGTGGCAGTAACGACAACGGGCCGACACCGGTTGAATTCGGCTTGCGTGTGGAAGATCTCGGAACAGAACGCGCACGCCGCGCCGGATTCGAAAATATCAAAGGCGTATTGGTCACCGAGGTCGATCCGGCAAGCTTTGCCGAAGACATTGGTTTTGTCCGGGGTGACGTCATCACCGAGATCAACCACACGGCCGTTTCCTCTGTTTCGGACTACCGCCGTGCCGTCTCTGTGCTGAAACAGGGGGAGGATGTCCTGTTCAAGGTCAGGCGGCGCACGGGCGGAGATCAACTTGACACAGTCTATCTGGCCGGTGCTGTCCCGGCTCCGGAGAAGTAGCTGAACGGGTGCGGGCTCTGCCGGGCGCGGGCTTTACTTGAAGCCCACCAAAAAGTGGGACCTGCCAAGAAAACCGATGAATAAGAGAACGTGGCTCTGTGCCCTTGGGGCCGTGCTCCTGGTGAGTGCGGCTCCTATCGTCTCCGGCGCCGGAAATTCGGCTGCGGCGCAGTCGTCTGTGAAGAAGAAAAAGACCGCTTCATCGAAGAAAAGGTCCAAACCCACAGCGCGTGGGCAAAAGGCTCCGACGCCCGACCGTATTCGTGACATTCAGTCTGCGCTCAAGCGGGAGGGCGCTCTTGATGGAGAGCCAACAGGGAAATGGGACGGTGCAACCGTCGATGCAATGAAAAAATACCAAGGAGATCACGGACTCAATCCGACCGGGAAGATCGATGCACTGACACTGGAGAAGCTTGGTTTGGGTTCCGAAACTGCCGGCAAAGGCGCGCCTGTCCCGTCCGCTTCTTCCGCTGGCCCGCCTGCTGCTCCTGCCCGTTAGACGATCATCGGCGAAGTTTGACGCACCCCTGTGCCTCTGCTACATTGAAATACCGCGCGGAAATTCCGCCCGCAGTGGTCCGGCTCGTGCAGCGGATCTCCCATCAGCAGACCTTCAGGAGGCAGTATGGCGACAGGTGCCGTTCCCAAGGTTCACAAGAATTATATTAACGGGGAGTGGGTCGAAGCACGCGGGGGGCGCTCGCTTGAGAACCGTAATCCCGCTAATCATGCGGAATTAATCGGTATTTTCCCGTCGTCTACACAGGAAGATGTGAACGACGCGGTGGACGCTGCGAAAGCGGCATTTGGGAAATGGCGGCTCGTGCCCGCTCCCAGGCGAGCGGAGATTCTCTACCGGGCTGCGGAAACTTTGGTGAAGCGCAAGGAAGATCTCGCGCGGGACATGACGCGTGAGATGGGGAAGCCCCTGCCGGAAACGCGCGGTGATGTGCAGGAAGCTATCGATATGACTTACTACATGGCGGGAGAGGGCCGCAGGTTATTCGGCCAAACTGTCCCGTCGGAGCTTCCGAATAAGTTTGCGATGTCTGTGCGCGATCCGCTGGGCGTGGTAGGCATGATCACGCCGTGGAATTTTCCGATGGCGATCCCTTCGTGGAAAATGATGCCCGCGCTAATTTGCGGGAACACCGTGGTGATCAAGCCGGCTGAGGACACGCCGCTCTCGACACATAACCTGGTGCAAATTCTGATCGAGGCGGGCCTGCCCTCTGGAGTCGTCAATCTGGTCAACGGGATGGGGCCCGATGCAGGAGCGCCTCTGGTGGCTCACGCGGATGTAGCGGCGGTGAGCTTCACCGGCTCAACCGACACGGGCCGTCTGGTAAACCAGGCTTGCGCCTCTTCGTTCAAGCCGTGTCACCTTGAGATGGGCGGAAAGAACATTATTATCGTCATGGATGATGCGAACCTGGAACTCGCTGTCGAAGGCGCCGTGTGGGGCGGGTTCGGCACGAGCGGGCAGCGCTGCACGGCAGCAAGCCGCATCGCCGTCCACAAGAAAGTGTATAGAGAGTTTTTGGATCGGTTTGCACAGCGGGTAAGGGCTCTCAAGCTCGGTGACGGGCTGGACCCTGAAACAGAGATAGGACCGGTCATCAACGAAACGCAATTGCAGACTGTTCAGAGGTACGTCGAGATCGGCAAGAACGAGGGCGCCAAGCTTGTGGCTGGAGGGCGTCGCGCTGAATCCGGTAGCCTGGCCAATGGCTGGTACCACGAGCCCACGATCTTCACCGATGTTGAGCCGAATATGCGCATCGCGCAGGAAGAAATATTCGGGCCGGTCGTTGCCTTGATTCCATTCGCGTCCTTCGAGGAAGCCCTCGACATTGCGAACCATGTGAAGTACGGCCTCTCGGCTTCGATCTACACACGAAACGTAAATCAAGCGTATCGTGCCATGAGAGATCTCGAAACCGGCATCGTCTATGTGAATGCGCCCACGATCGGCGCTGAAATCCAGCTTCCCTTTGGAGGCACCAAGAACACGGGCAATGGACACCGCGAGGCCGGAACCGCCGCCATTGACTTCTACTCCGAGTGGAAAACGCTCTATATCGACTACTCCGACCACCTGCAGCGCGCGCAGATGGATACCGCGGATCCCAGTTGAACATAATCGTTGAACAGAAACACAATCATCCTCGTATCTTGCTGGCTGTGTTTGGATATAGTGGAATTAGTGAGAGTCATTGCTTCCGGGCTTCTTTGCCGGAAAAGGAAACAAGTTTCCCTCATGTTGTTTGACGGGAGCGATTACTGCGCATAAAATCTATGCAGGAAGGGGTTTGGAAGCGATCGAGCGATGCCACATTCTGCGCCACATAGCGAACGTAGCCGGCAAATTCTTTCCGCCATCGTCCGTGCGTACATCGAGACGGGGGAACCCGTCTCCTCGCGCGCGATTTCGCGGGGGCACGCCGAGTCTTTGAGCTCCGCCACGATCCGGAACGTAATGGCGGACCTCGAAGAGGAGGGGTATCTCTACCAGCCGCACACTTCGGCGGGGAGAGTCCCGACGGCGTCGGGGTATCGCTTTTTTGCGCAGCAGGTGGCGGCGCAGGCCACCATGAGCCTGGAGGACCAGCGCTGGATTCGTGGCGAACTCGCAGCGGCGACGACCACAGAGGAAATTACGGAGCGCGCGGGGCATGTGCTGGCGGAAATTTCGCGCGGCCTGGGAATCATCGTGTCGCCTCCGATCGCCAGGACGGTCCTCGAACACGTGCGGTTCGTTCTGTTGCCCGATGGTCGTGTCGTAATTGTTTTGGTTTCGACGGGCGGATCCACTCGAGACAAAATCATCCGGCCTGAGAGATCGTTCACCCAGCCGGATCTGGACCGCACGGCGGATTATTTGAACCGCCACTACGTTGGGCGCACGCTCGAAGCCATTCGGGCCGATCTCCTTGCCCGCCTGGCGAAGGAACAAGAGCAATATGACCTGCTGGCCCGCGATGCCCTGGCGCTGTGTGACCCGGGAATGTTGGAGCAGGGCTCGACACAGCGCATCTACGTGGAAGGAGCCGCGCAAATGGCGGCTGCGACGGAATTCGCCAATCAGTCGCAATTTCGGGAAGTGCTGGCGGCGATCGAGGAAAAGCATAAGCTCATCGCCCTGCTAGCCGGTTGCATTGACACGCCCGACCCGGTGCACGTCCAGATCGGTGTGAAAGGGATTGATCCGGCGGGCGAACACCTGGCGCTCATCAGCGCGCCGTATTCGTTTCAAGATCAGTCGCCGGGTACGGTTGGCGTCCTGGGTCCGATGCGGATGCATTACGAGCGCGCCATAACCGCGGTGGCGTTCGTCGCGCGCGCATTCAGCGAAACGCTGGAACGGAGTTAGGAAAAGTGGCAGAGCCTAAACGCGAGGAAGAAAAGGTCTTCCCCATTGATACGGGTGGATCGGGGGATGATTTCCCGTCGCTTTCAGAGGACGATCCTTCGCCGGGTGGTTCGACGTCGGATGAGGAGTCCGCACTCGCCGCGGAGGTTGTGAAGCTCCGCGCTGAGAAGGAAGATCTGCAGCAAACGCTTGTCCGCCGGCAAGCCGACTTCGAAAATTACCGGAAGAGAATTGAGCGCGACCGCCATGAAGAAGGACGCCGTGGCGTCGAGCAATTAGTCACGGATTTGATTCCCGTCCTCGATGGATTTGATCGCGCGCTTCATGCGCACGAGGATCCCGCCTATGAAGAATATCGCAAAGGCGTGACGCTGATCCGCAAACAGCTCTGGGATGCGCTCGCACGCCATGGCGTGGAACGCATCGATGCTGCTGGGAAGATATTCGATCCGCATATGCACCAGGCAATCGAGCGCGCTGAGTCGAATGACCACCCCGACGGTTTCATTCTTCACGTGTTTCAGGACGGATACCTGTTTCACGGGCGCGTGCTCCGGCCCGCGATTGTCCGCGTCGTCGTCCATTCCGGCGATGACGCGAATTCAGGAACAACAGAAAATTAGGGAGACCCGTTAAACTCACCGATGAGTCAAAAACGCGACTGCTATGAAGTGTTAGGAATCGAGCGCGCGGCCACTGCCGACGAAATTAAATCCGCCTACCGCAAGGCAGCGTTGAAGTGGCATCCGGATCGCAACCCTCACAAGAAGCAGGAAGCGGAGGAAAGATTCCGCGAGGCCACGGAAGCGTATTCGGTCCTTTCGGAACCGCAAAAACGCGCCGCCTACGACCGGTTTGGATTTGCAGGACTTTCGCGGGGTGGCTTTGATGGCGGGGTCAATCAAACCATTTTTGATGAGTTTCAGGATATCTTCGGCGATTTTTTTGGGTTCGAGGATATTTTCGGCGGAGGCCGCGCGCGGAACCGTTCGCAGCGGGGCGCGGACCTGCGCTACGACATGAAATTGAGCTTTGAAGAGGCGGCCGCCGGAGTCAACACGAAGATTCGGTTGCCGCGTCTGGAATTCTGCGAAAGTTGCAATGGGACAGGCGCGAAAGCCGGCACGGGAGTGGTAGCCTGCGTGACGTGCGGCGGCCGCGGGCAAGTCCACTACCAGCAGGGTTTTTTCACGATCTCCCGCACGTGTCCGGATTGCCGCGGCGCCGGACAGATCGTGCGCGAGGCGTGTCCGGATTGCCGGGGGCAGGGCCGCATCGAACGCACCCGGACAATCGATTTGCGGGTTCCCCCGGGAGTGGATTCGAATACGCGGCTCCGTGTGCCGGGCGAAGGCGAGCCTGGGGAGAACGAGGGCCCCTCAGGCGATCTCTACGTGGTCCTGGAAGTCAGGACGCATCCCTATTTCGAGCGGCGAAATGCGGACCTATATTGCACGGTCCCTGTGACAGTCGCGCAGGCCGCGCTGGGGGCGGAAATCAAAGTACCGGGATTAGGCGGGGAAGAAACAGTCAAGATTCCAGAAGGCACGCAGACTGGCGAGATCGTTCGTTTGAAAGGCAGGGGATTGCCTGACCCGCACGGTGGAGGCAAAGGCGATCTGTACGTGAATCTTCACGTCGTGACGCCGACCAAGCTGACCCGCGATCAACGCCGCTTGCTCGAACAACTTGGCGCCACGCTTCCTGTCGAGAACCGCCCCGCGCAACGCGACTCCTCTTTGTTCGATAAGGTCAAGGACATCTTCGGTTGATGCGACAACTTCGGTCCAAAATCATTTTCAACGAATCGTAATCTCTCAACGGACTCCCAAGGCAGTCATGAATGTTTCGCGGAATCTCAGGACATCGGCGTCGATCGCGACCTGGGCATTGGCGCGCCGGCCCTTCACTTCCGTGGTGCGTCCCATCTCCGACGGCTTGTCGCTGATGTCGATAGCAAGCGGCTTAAATGTCGCGACCGCCGGATTCGCCAGCACGACCGCCGCCAGCGGGTCCCAGGCAAAATAAAAGCCCTGGCGGATGAAGTCGCGATTGGTGGCGAGAACCTGGGCCACAAATCGCGCGACGGGGGTACTGGCCTTCGATTGCAATTGTTCGAGGAGCGCCATATCGACAGGAACTCTTTGCGTGGCATCGAGCGGCACGAGCCGAATCGGCGCGCCCGAGGCGAATACCTTCTTCGCCGCCGCCGGATCAATGAAAATATTCCATTCCGCCGTCGTGTTTTCCGTCTTAAATGATCCGGCATTCCCAAGATTCCCGGGCACGCGGACCGCGCCTCCCATGATCACTAATTGCCGAATGAAGCGTGCCGCCCGCGGCGTGAGAGAAAACGCCTCAGCAAGATTGGTCAGCGGACCGAGCGCGAGCACCTGAACGGGATGAGCCGCGTCTGCGAGTCGCCTCGATAGAAATTCCACGGCAGGTTGGGACTCAATAGCATGCGTTGATTCCGGGAGCGTCACGCGAAGCAGATCGTCCGAGTTGCGGCGCCATTCGGCGGGGAATTCCGCATTCCCGGAAACAGGGGTCTCACGGCCGAGATACACGCTTGTGCCGTGGCGCTCTGCCAGCGCAAGCAAGCGCAAAACGTTTCGTCCCCCAGCCTGGACGTGGGCCATCCCGTTCACAATCGTGATCGCTTCCACGCGAATGTCAGGCCGAGACAGGAGGAACGCAATGGCTATCAGGTCGTCGCTGCCTGCATCGGTATCAACAATCACAACGCGTTGCAACGCGGCAGGGCGAGGCAGCGTTTGCGCCGCTACGCAAGGCGGAAGAAAAAGCCCCAACAAAACCACTGAACGACATAGATAGATCCTCAGGCACTCAGCAATGTTTGTCGGGCGGCGCCTACGAATGAGCCATGGCATGGGCCATCGCATGGGATTGATATAACATAGCGCAGTATGCGCCGGCGATTCTTTGTCGAGCGGTTTGAAGACGGTACCGCCGTAATCCGCGGCGAAGCGGCACATCACCTCGGGCGCGTACTGCGCGTCGCGCCGGGCCAGGTCTACGAATTGAGCGACGGCGAGTGCGTATGGCTGGCGCGAACGGTGGAGATCGGCCGCGACGCAGTCGAATTTGCCCTCCTCGAACAAGTGCCGGTTCTGTTGCCGACGCTGCGAATCACGTTGTTGCTTGCCATCGTGAAATTCGATCGTTTCGAATGGGCGATCGAGAAAGCCACGGAACTGGGTGCGGATGATATCGTGCCGGTGGCTGCGGAGCGGAGCGAAAAGGGACTGGTGGCTGCGTCCGCAAAGCGCGCGGCGCGATGGAAAAAGATTCTGGTCGAATCGGCGCAGCAATCCCGTCGGGTGCGCGTTCCGGTGCTGCACGATGCAGCAAAACCGCAGGCAGCGTTCCACGCGACGAATGGGCAAGTTCGCGTGCTGCTCTCCGAGCGCGCTGGCGCGAGGCCGATGAGGGAATTGCTTGAACCCGCGTCCCCGGGCGTGCAGGAAGGTAAGACCGTGAATCTGGCGATTGCGGTCGGCCCCGAAGGCGGGTGGACCGACGCGGAGTTCGCCGCAGCCGTCGGGTCCGGCTTTGCCGAGGCCGCACTGGGAATAAACATCCTCCGCACGGAGACGGCTGTTTGCGCCGCGCTCGCAGCAGCACAATATGCATTTGGCGCGTTCCGTCACAAAGACGGCCTGGCGTGTTCGCTCGGCGAAGGAGGAGAAGGGAAGCCGTGAGCCAGGGTATGAAAGAACCGTTGAAGGAACGGCAGGCGGAATGGAACGCGAATTTATATGACGCGAAGCACGCATTCGTGTGGAAGTATGGTGCCGAACTGGTTTCATTGCTCGCGCCGCAGGCGGGCGAACGGATTTTGGATCTTGGATGCGGCACTGGCCATCTGACAGCGCAGATTGCCGATTCCGGTGCGAACGTGGTGGGCGCCGACCGGTCCATCGAAATGATAAAGGCCGCGCGGAAGGCCTATCCCAATCTGCAATTTGAAGTGTCAGACGCGCGAGATCTGCAATACCGGGCGGAGTTCGATGCCGTGTTTTCGAACGCGGTGTTGCATTGGATCCCTGAGCCTGAACGGGTGATCCGGAATATAGGGAACGCCCTGCGGCCAGGCGGCCGGTTCGTTGCGGAGTTCGGCGGAAAGGGAAATATTCGACGGATGCAAGACGCATTCGAACGAGCCTGGACGGAATTGTGCGACGGGGGACCGGTTGAAATTGATCCGTGGTATTACCCGAGTGTGAGCGAATATGCAACTCTTCTTGAGAAGAATGGGTTCGAAGTGCGGTTCATTACTTTGTTCGACCGTCCGACGGCCCTCGCTGACGGCGAAGCCGGACTTCGAAACTGGATGATGATGTTCTGGTCGGACTACAGCGCGAAATTAATTCCAGAAACGCGGGAAGCGTTTTTTCGAAGGGTCGAGGAGTTGCTAAGGCCGGATTACTTTCGTGACGGGCAATGGTGGGCGGATTATCGCAGGCTGCGCCTAGCCACCTGGAAATGAAGGCAGCAATTCGCAGAAGCTGGAGTTGCCGGACACTCGACGGTGTCGGTTCCTGTCCCGACGAAAAGCTCGCGCCAGCCAGCGTGAAACACAGAAGAAACAAGGAGGTGTTGGTCCAAAGACGCAATGGATGCGTAGCAGTTCTATTTACCGGCATTATTCTGTTTCTCCCGTCAAGCGAATCCCTGTCCGAATGACTATCTAAATAGAGATCGCGATTTCCAATCCAATCTTTTCCTTTAGCAAGGCCTTATGCCCGCCGCCCTCACGCGTCAAGATCTGCGTCGTGATGGGCACTCTTCGCGAACAGCGTTTCTCCATCCTGGTTATTTTTGCTGCAGAGAATGGCTGTTCTCGAGAACAATCGCCACGGTCGAGAGACACTTTGACCGGACCAGACTATGATAAAGACTCTTGGGATGGCCGGAGTGATTGTTCAGGTGGCGGCCCAGGCATCCTTAACTTGACGATTCCCAACATTTATCTTGACATCTCAACTAGATAGGAATACAAGACAACTCTAGAAATGGTGTATTTTGTGCCCAATCGTTTGGGCCGGGTTTAAGGGGACAGGGGCTACCTGGATTTCTCAGGATAGTTCCGGGGGGAAGAGGGGTTGTTGTTTACAGGGGTGTGCGTCCTACCCGCTCGTTTAGCCTCTCTACATTTAAATACAGGACGCCGAGTGGTCGGCTGTCAAATTTGTCTGTGAAGAAAGGAACTCGAAATGATAAAGAATCTGACTGATATGAAGAAAATGTTGCTCGACGTTGCGGTCGCTATTGCCTTGTTGGTGGGCATGGGTGCATTCGCGCGGCTTGACGCCCAGGTGGTGGGCGCGACGCTTTCAGGAACGGTCGCGGACCAATCCGGCGGCGTAGTCCCCAATGCCAGTGTTTCCATTCGGAATTCGGCGACCGGCATTGGCAGGGATGTTACGACGAATGCGGATGGAATTTACTCGGCCCCAAACCTGCAGCCGGGCGTTTACAGCGTTACGGTCTCTGCGGCGGGATTTTCGAAGAGGGTAGAGTCCGGCGTCACGCTGACGGTCGGAGCGACGCAGGTCTTGAATGTGACCATGCAAGTTGGGCAAGCAAGCCAAGCCGTTGAAGTCACGGCCGAAGCTCCCACCGTGAACCTGACCAACGCGGAGATCGGCGCCCTCACGACTGAAACCGCGATCAAAGAGCTGCCTCTCAACGGCCGTTCGTGGAGCGACTTGGCGAACCTTCAGCCTGGCGTCTACCAGCTCCATACCCAGCCTGACGTCCAGAGCCGAGACAGGTTCACGCGCGGCTATGGACTGCAATTATCGATTTCCGGCAATCGCCCCCAGCAGAATAATTATCGCGTTGACGGCATCAGCATCAACGACCCCGCGAACGGCGGGCCGGGTAACGTGTTTGGCGGCAATCCAGGTGTCGATGCGATTTCGGAATTCTCCGTCCTGACAACCAACTATTCGACCGAGTACGGCCGGGCGTCGGGCGGGATCATTAACGCCACCACCAAGTCGGGCACGAACCAGTTCCACGGGAGCGCTTACGAGTTTCTGCGCAACAGTTGGCTGGACGCCCCAAATGTCTATGACCCGTCGGGGAAGAAGCCGCAGTTTAGACGGAACCAGTTCGGCGCCTCGGCGGGAGGTCCGATCATCAAGAACAAGACGTGGGTCTTTGGCGACTACGAAGGTTTGCGCCAGGCTAAAGGTCTAACTAAGGTCAGTAAGATTCCTTCGGCGAGCGCGCGTCTTACTGCGGACGCCAAGGTGAAACCCTATTTGGATGCTTTTTTCCCCAGCACTGGCTCCAGCCCTTGCGCCATCACATCAACGTCAGACCCGAGCACGGATAATTGTAGCTTTGGATCGGGTCAAAAGAGCACGGAAAACTACTATATC
>JBGPXQ010000007.1:0-17502 GCA_041492805.1 Terriglobia bacterium
AAAGATTCCCTTACCGCGCAGCGGCTGCGATTTCCTTTTCGATCGGCGCGCCGACCAGGTTGCCCCATTCAGTCCACGAGCCGTCGTAGTTGCGGACGTTCTTGTAGCCGAGCAGGTACTTCAGCACAAACCAGGTGTGCGAGCTGCGCTCGCCGATGCGGCAGTAGGCGATGACTTCCTGATCGCCGGTGACGCCCTTGCCGCCGTAGAGCTGGCGGAGCGCGTCGGCGGGTTTGAACGTTCCGTCCTCGGCCACGGCCTGCGCCCACGGAATGCTCGCGGCGCCGGGAATGTGCCCGCCGCGTTGCGCCGTTTCGGTCATGCCGGGAGGCGCGATTACCCTGCCGCTGAATTCATCGGGTGAACGCACGTCGACCAGTTGCGCCAGGGATCGCTTGTCGAGCACGGAGAAAATATCTTCGCGCTTCGCGCGAATTGACGCGTCGGGAGACTTCGCCGTGTACGCAGTCGGCTGAACTTTCGGCGCGTCGGTCGAAAGCTGGCGTTTTTCCTCGAGCCATTTCTTCCGCCCGCCGTTCATCAGGCGGACATCGTTGTGGCCGTAATATTTCAACTGCCAGAAGCCCCACGCGGCAAACCAGTTGTTGTTGTCGCCGTACAGAATCACGGTCGTCTCCGGCGTGAGTCCGGCGCTGCCGGCGAGCTGTCCGAAACTGCGCTGGTCGGCCAGGTCGCGTCGCAGCGTGTCCTGCAATTGCGTTTGCCAGTTCCATCCGGCGGCGCCGAGAATGTGGCCCTGGTCATAGGCCGAGGTGTCCACATCTACTTCGATAAGCCGAATATTGGGGTCGTTCAAGTGGTTGGCGACCCAGTCGGTCGTCACCAGGACTTCGGGATGCGCGTAGTCACTCATAAGACTTCCTCCTCTTGGGAATGCCATTCGAATGGACGATCTGTGCTCCAGCGGGCTCCAAATAGAGCCCTCACCGGGTTTCCGAAAGTTTTCTTCCGGGCCTCTGGTTGCCCCGTCGGGGAAACTCGCTGAATCCTATAAGGATTCGATTCGCGGCACAAGCTTCTCAGGCCAAAGGCCGGCCCAGCGGGTTTGGGCGCCTAAGCGGGCTCAAGCTTGCCGCCACGCGCCTCAAATTCTACTCTAAGAACCCAGTCGTAGTGAAACCCTTCGTCGCGGAACCACTTTTCGAGCGTCTCCCGGTCCGCCGACTCAAACTCGACGAGCATCTTGCCTTCGATCATGTTGACCTGAACGCGCCGCATCGTGACGCGGCCCGCCGCGGCCAGGCGCGTGGTCAATTGCTCCGCGCCCTGCCGCGTCAGGCAGGCCAGCGTGTGCAGCGAAATATACCGTGGCATGAACTCTCCTTGCCGAAATTCTCTCCGGCGAAGCCAACAACAGACAAAGCGCGCCAAAAACAATTTCTTGCCATGAATTATGAAAAATCAATTTACACTGGCTACTTCTGAAGATACAAGCCGGCCTGATGAAAGTGAGCGCAAATGCCTGAAACTTCATCACCAACAGAATGGGAAGATCTGATCGAGCATCAACGCTGGGACGCATTGCGGGGCAGACTCGCCGCAACTCATTTCTCCGATATCGCTGAAATGCTGACGACGCTGCCTCACAAGCATGAGGCGATCGTGTTCCGGCTGCTGCCCCACGAGCAGGCTGCTCGAGTATTCGCTTACTTGCCGCTCGGCCGGCAAGAAGAATTGGTTCAGTCCCTATCCGGCGACGAAGTGAAAAACATATTAGACCAGATGGCGCCCGATGACCGGACGCGGTTGCTTGAGGAACTGCCCGCTAAAGTGACGCGCCGGCTGCTTGAAGTGCTCTCTCCGGAAGAACTCAAGAGCGCCCGCCAATTGCTCGGTTACCCGGAGCACAGCGTCGGGCGATACATGACGCCAGACTACGTCGCGATCCGGCCTGAGATGACCGCCTTCGCGGCACTGGAACATATTCGGAAAGTGGGCCGGGGCATGGAGACGCTGAATGTCGTTTACATCCTCGATGAAAATGGGAAATTACTGGAAGATCTGCGTCTGGGTTCGTTGGTTCTGGCCGATCCGAATGCAGTGGTGACATCCATCACCGATCCGCCCCTCGTCTCCGTTCTGGCGACCGATGACCGGGAACGAGTTCTGGCCCTCTTCGAGAAGTATGACCGTGTCGCGCTGCCCGTCACCGATTCCCTTGGGAACATGCTGGGCATCGTCACGGCCGACGACATGCTCGACGTCGCGGAATCGGAAGCAACTGAAGATATACAGAAGCTCGGCGGCTCGGAAGCTTTAGACGCCCCGTACACACAAGTGGGTCTGGGGGCCATGATCCGCAAGCGAGGCGGGTGGTTATCGGCGCTATTCCTGGGAGAAATGTTGACCGCGACAGCCATGAGTTTTTTTGAAAAGGAGATTGCCCATGCTGTCGTACTGGCACTCTTTGTTCCTCTGATTATCAGTAGTGGCGGCAACTCCGGCTCGCAAGCGTCTTCCTTGGTTATCCGCTCCCTCGCGCTGCGGGAGTTGAAAATACGCGATTGGTTTCGTGTATTCCGGAGGGAATTCATTTCAGGCCTTGCGCTGGGCGCACTGCTGGGGATCATCGGCTTCTCCCGAATCGTGCTTTGGCAGCACCTTCATCTGACAAATTACGGTGAGCATTACTTGTTGCTGGCTTTCACGGTGTGGGCCAGCCTTATAGGAGTGGTGATGTTCGGGACGCTCGCAGGGAGCATGTTGCCGTTCCTTCTTCGTCGTCTGGGATTCGATCCGGCCGCGAGTTCCGCCCCCTTCGTCGCCACTCTCGTCGACGTAACCGGCCTCTGTATCTATTTCACCGTTGCATTGCTGATTCTTCATGGAACGCTTCTATAGACATGCCTCTTCGACATTTCAAAACACAGATAAAACGAAAAGTCATGCGGCCAGATCGGTGGCTACATCCTCGCACCCGTCACGATCAGATCCTTTAGGCACTTGAATGCAGATAGTGGTGTCCAACTCTTTGTGTATTCCTCTGCAACCCCGCATTTCAAATTCGCATCGCATTTGCAGGGTGGTTACGGTCCTATCCGACAAATAAGGGAGGTTGCCATGCGAAAACTTCTCGCATTGGTGTCGATTGCCGTGGTGTTGCCTTTTCCGAGCAGTGCGCAGCAGCAACAAAATCCCCAACCAGTAAGAGTGGCTTCCGTTTCAGCACCTGAAGCGCCAGTTCCCGATTTACCCGTCCGCCGCGTCGTCCTCTACAAGAACGGTGTGGGTTACTTCGAACATATCGGCCGCGTGCGCGGCAACCAGGACATCCACATTGATTTCACGAGCGGCCAGTTGAACGACGCGCTGGCCTCGCTTACCGTGCTCGATCTCAACGGCGGCCGCATCACCGGCGTCAGCTATAATTCTACAGCGCCGTTCGACAAACGCCTGGGGGCTTTGCGTTTGCCGCTTGGCGAGCAGGCTTCCGTGTCAAAGTTCCTGGACGCAATGCGCGGCGCGCGGCTCGAAGCGCGCGGCGGCACAGCCGTTGTCGCCGGCCGGTTGCTGAGCGTCGAGCGCAAGACGCGTACAGCGGGCGGGACAACGCTCGAGGTGGACATGATCTCACTCGTCACGGACAGTGGTGAGATCCGAGAGGTCGAGGTCACTCCTTCCATGAGCATCCGCCTGGCCGACACCGCCTTGCACAGTGAGACGAACCGGTATCTTGCGTTGCTGGCTTCCGAACGCGAACAGGATCTGCGCCGAATGACTCTCGCGGCCACAGGTTCTGGCGACCGCCAGCTCTTCGTAAGCTACATCAGCGAAGTGCCGGTCTGGAAGACGACCTATCGCCTCGTGCTTTCTAGCAGTTCTAGCAAGAAGTCCTTGCTGCAAGGCTGGGCCATCGTGGACAACACGGTCGGAGAAGACTGGAACAACGTCGAGTTGTCTCTTGTGGCCGGGGCGCCGCAGTCGTTCATTCAGCAGCTCTCGCAACCGTACTACGGCCGACGTCCTATCGTGCCGCTGCCACAGGAGTACGAACACGCTCCCCAAACGCACGAAGCGAGGCTCCTCGGCGGTGCGCAGATTGCCGGACGAGTCCTTGATTCTTCAGGAAGCGTGGTCAGTGGCTCGAACGTTCGGGTGCTGGACAACAGGGGTGTGGAAGTCGCCCGAACAACGAGTGATGACCGGGGTGCATATGGCTTCTCCGGCCTTCCCGATGGAACCTACCAGCTTGAATTTGACACGACCGGGTTCAAAAAACTGGTCGTGAACAATGCTGAGGTTCGCGGAGGGCTCGGCAGCCAACAAGATGCAAATCTTCAAGTGGGTTCCATCACTCAGACTGTTACCATGACCGCTTCAGCCCCTACTGTGAACACAACGAGCAGCTCGTTGGGAGGAATCGCAGGAAACCTGGGGTCTGGCCGTGGCCTCGGCAATGCAGCTCGTGCGACAGGTTCGGCTGGCGGGGTCCTCGGTGGAATTCCAGGCCAGGGAGTGATGGAGTCGCCTCTAAACGGCAGAAACTATTCCAACCTTACTGCTCTGCAGCCAGGAGGCACTAGCGGCACATTCAATAGTCTGCTTCAAACGAGTACTCCGGCGGCTGCAGAGGGTCAGGATCTCGGCGATCTTTTCGAGTACAAGCTCAAGGATCGGGTCACGCTCCGGAAAAACCAGTCGGCGATGGTGCCCATCCTGCAGAGTGATATCGGCGTGGAGAAAGTTTCCGTGTGGACTGCGTCGCTCAATTCCGGCCGTCCGCTGCGGGGTGTGTGGCTCACTAACACGAGTAGCGAGACGCTCGACGGCGGAAACTTCAGCGTGCTCGAAGACGAAATCTTCGCCGGGCAGGGTCTGCTCGACGCAATCAAACCGGGCGAACGCCGCCTGCTTTCCTACGCAACCGACCTGGGGATGCTAGTCCGCGCAGCGGGCTTAGGCGCACCGCAGCGCAACACGCGCGTACGGATCGCCCGCGGCGTGATGATTCGCACCAGCGAGCTGCGTGAAAAGAAAACTTACACCGTACGGAATGAAGACGCGTCTCCGCACACCCTCATTGTTGAACATCCGGCGCGTTTTGGTTGGAATCTCTCTCCTGACTCTCCCAAGCCGGAGGAAACTTCGGCGGGCTATTACCGCTTCCGCGTGAGCGTCGCGCCGAAGCAGACGGCCACACTCGAAATCAGCGAATCGAGCCCTCTCGAAACACGATTCGAACTGAATAGCATTACCGATGACCAGTTCGCACTCATGGTGCGGGAGGGTTCGGTGAACCCGGCAATTGAACAGGCCTTGCGGCGTATTTTCGACCAGAAGGCACAAGTCGCCGCGCTCGACTCTGAAGAGGAAAAACGCGACGGCGAAATAACTCGCATTTACGATGATCAGCAGCGTTTGCGGGAAAATCTGAAGGCCCTGAAAGGCAGCGCGGAGGAAAAGGCATTGACGCAGCGCTACACTCAACAGCTTTCCGACCAGGAAACCCATCTCGAAAAGCTGCGGGTTGAGAAGGAAGAATTCGAGAAAAAGAGCGCCGCAGCGCAAGAACAACTCAACAAAATGATTGAGGAGCTTTCTGTCGAAGCGAACCTGTAGCGACTTGCTTCATTGGCATCGCCAAGCGCTTACGGAGTGCCGCCCCCTGAGCGGCACCCCGTATCATTCGCGCTTCCTCTGAGGCACGCAGGTGCGCCGGCCGGGTCTGGCGGGAGTAAAATGTAAGCGTTATTTCTCCCCGGAGGTGGCCCCGATGCGACGCGCATGGCCAGGCATCGTATTCCTGTTGGGCGGCATGGCCCTGCTGCCTGCGGCCCTGCAGGCCCAGTTGCCCAAGCAGCATAAGCAAGGGCCGGGCAGTCTGGGCGGCACCGTCGTCAACGCCAAAGGCGCGCCGGTCGCGGGGGCTCAGATTGTGTGGCAAGCCGCCGACGGCGGCAAACCCCACGCGCTGCAAAGCGATGCGCAGGGACACTTTCACATCACGCCCATTCGCGCGGGGCTGTATGAACTACGCGCCTCGGCCGGCGACGCGTCGTCGGACTGGGCGCACAACGTGCTCGTGCGCTCCGGCACGGTAGCGAACGTGAAGCTGCGGCTGGAATCCACTGCGCCGCCAGTCCAGGCTGTCCTCGAACTAAAGGGCACGATGCGCACGTGGGACGTTCCGGTGGCCGGGGCGCTCCCGCACGATCCTGCTGTCGATCCGCAGGGCAACGTGTGGTTCACGCTGCAGCAGGCAGGCCAGCTCGCGCGGTTCAATCCCGACGCGCAGGAGTGGAAACTCTTCAATGTGCCGACTCCGGACTCCGGCCCGCACGGACTCGTCTCGGATGCGAGAGGCTACATCTGGTTCACGGAAAACTACGCGGGAAAAATCGGACGGTTGGACCCCAAATCGAGCCTGGTCACGGAATACACCGCCCCCACGGCGAAAGATCCCCACACGCCCGTGTTCGGCCCTGACGGCGCGTTGTGGTTCACCGCGCAGGATTCGAACCTGATCGGGCGTCTGGACATGACGACGGGAAAAATCACTGAGTTCAGCGTGCCGACGCAGAATGCGCATCCTTATGGAATTGTTTCGGCGGACGACGGCGCGCTGTGGTTTTGCGAATTGACCGGGCGAAAGCTGGGCCGCGTGGATCCCAAGACTGGTGTGATCACTGAGTTTGCCCCACCCAATTCCGACATGCACCCGCGGCGGCTGGTGGCTGTTGGCGGCGCGATCTACTTCACCGATTTCGGCGGCGGGCGTCTGGGTCGCCTCACGCTTGCGGACAAGAAATTCCAGCTCTGGGGCAGTCCCTCCGGAGATGACTCGGGACCGTACGGCATTGCGGTGGATTCCACGGGCAAGATCTGGTACGAGGAGAGCGCGGGGAAGGCGAACAAGCTGGTCCGCGTCGATCCAACCACGCTGAAGTTCACCGTCTATCCGATGCCCGCTAAGAATTCTTCCGTCCGCAACATCACGCGTGATGCGCGCGGCCGCCTGTGGATGCCGCTTTCGCTGCCGAACAAGATCATGGTCGTTGAATAGGGATTTTCTTCCGAAAACAGGCGTGAAAAGGTGGGGGGCGCCAGTGTTTGGGCAGAGGATTGTCCTCAACCATACGCCGGGGGGCTCCGCTGCGTCCGGAAAAGACCTCTCAGACCCAGTACTAGAACCCGGGTACCCAGAAGTATGACTCTTGTAGCCCATTGAGCCAACCAGTCGCGGTTGCGAGCATGCGTACAGTGGGTTGGGAGCAACGCTGCGGGGACGACGGCCCCGAGAGATCGGGATCGTAGGCGAGCTACCCAACCCGCCAGAATCCTTCGTGCCGGCATTTCCAATGTCTTCCCCTTTCTGCCGGCACGGAGACGAACTCGCGTTGAGCATGGATCGGCTTCTATCCAACTTTGAATTGCGATCCCGGATTCTCGAGCGCGACGGCGACGATTTCAAGGTCTCGATCCGCTATCTACGTAAGAAACTCATCACCGTGGCGCTGGACACGGTTTTCCGGATCAACTATCACACCCTCGATGCGACTCATGCCTGGAGCTACAGCCGCATGGAAGGCGTCTTACATCCTCCCGCCTCGTAATGTTTTCCGCCTCTTGCGCCAAATTTGCATCTAATCTGTGCGCATGAAAAGTTTTTACACTCACTCCGCGAACTGGATCTTCTGGTGCTTGATTTCGATTCCCTCGCTTGGTCTAGATGTGAGGCCGGCGCTCGCGCAGTCGCCGCCGGCAGCCGCAACTATCGGACCCATCCAGCTTTCCGAGCAGCCGGAAATTGACGCTGGGTTCCGGCTGCTTTACGAACTGAAGTTTCCGGAAGCGCGCGCGACCTTCGCCATCTGGGAAAATAAGCATCCGGGCGAGGCGCTTGCCCCCGCTGTCGAAGCGGCCAGCTATCTGTTCCAGGAATTCGATCGCCAGAACGTGCTGACCTCGGAATTTTTCCTCGACGATGACCGCTTGCTCGGCGGCGTGCAGGGCGCGCCCGACCGTGCAGTGCGCGACGCATTCGGCGCCGCGGCCCGGAGGGCCCAGGAGTTGGCCCGCGCACGTCTGAAAACGAATCCGCACGATGCGGACGCGCTGTTCGCGCTGACTATTGCCACGGGCATGCAGGCGGATTACACCAGCTTGATCGAGCGGCGGCAGATGGAAAGTCTGCGACTGACGCGTGAGGCCGATAAAGTCGCGAAGGATCTGCTCGCTGTGGCGCCCGGCGCCGCCGACGCGTATGTCGCGCTGGGCGCGGCGAACTACATCATCGGCTGTCTGCCCGGTTACAAACGATTCATCATCCGTTTCGGCGGGTTCCATGGAGACCGCGCACTGGGCATGCAGCAGCTAGGCCTCACTGCGGCGAACGGCCACTATCTGCGGCCGTATGCGAAGCTGATGCTGGCGCTTGCGGCGATGCGCGAAAAACAATGGGGCCTCGCGCGGACCCAATTCGAGCAACTGACTGCCGAATTCCCCGCCAACGCGAAATTCGCGCGCGAACTGGCAAAGCTGAAGGACACGATCGGTCCAGCTGCCACAAAAAAATAGGAACACCTGAGAGTAGCTTTCCTCGTCAAAGGGTGACAGAAAACGTCACTGCTGCAATCACAAGTCGAGGAACACTTCCGCAACCCAGCCCGTGGGCGATTGCTGAACGAAAAATTTGTGATACGTGACAGCTTTGATGGCCGTCCCGGCGCGATGCCGGTCGTGGTCATAGAGCTCGCCGTAGGCGATGCCGGTCACGCGGCCTTCTTCGAGTGACGTCACTTCGACGCGCCGGAGCACGAGGCGGTCCGCGTCGGCCACCGCCACTATCTCCGCGAGCCATGCGTAGAGCAGCGATTCGGTGTCGCTACCCGTCGCTTCAATCTCGCGCCGCTCGCGCTCCTCGATCGCTTCAAGGTCTCCGGCAATAGAAATCAATGCCAGCGCGGCGTTCGCAAACAACTCTGCAAGGGTCGCGCCATACGCGCGAAAGCCCGCGTCGGCCGGGTGCTCCAGGATTTCGAACTGTGGCGGCATCGCTGCGATTCTCTTCCGTGCAAGAATGCATCTATCCCGGGCTACTTGGCTGTCGGCGCCGGTTCGTCTGGACCGGTGTAGCGAAGAACGAACAGACCCCACTGTTTGTCCGTGATGTAGATGTTGCCGCGCGTATCCACCAGTACGTCCTCCGTCTGGGTCACGAGCTTCGCGGGAAGCGGGCCAAGCCGCTTCGGCGGAGTGGGTGGGATGAACCAGCCAACTTCCTTCGGCAGACGCGGGTCCTTGATGTTGAAAATCCGCAAGCCCGCATTGAAGTATGTCAGGTAGACCAGATCAGCCTGCTTTTCCACATCCGGCAGGTGGTATTCGAGATTCGTGTTGTGCGGCCCGAAGCGGCCGCCCTTGTCACAAAAATTAGTGTAGGGCTCACCGTTCGGCGGCGCCGGCACAGGGAAAATCGAAATCATCATCGGCTTGCTCGGGTCTTTGATGTCCACCATGGCGTTCAAGTCAAGCGGACCCGAGCACGTCGGCGCCGCATCGGTCGTGTCGCCGCCGCTCCCCTCGGAGTGAGCATAGAGGAGTTGCTTGCCCGGAATCGGCAGGACATCGTGTACGGTAATCCCGGGCTTGAACGGCGGGGCGAAGTCGAGGCGACCGATCAACTTCGGACTCGAGATGTCGGTGATATCGAGGATCACCACGGATGGACCATACCCCAAGTACGCCTTGTTGCCGTCGATGAGCGCCGGCCCGTGGAAGCTGCCGACAGGTCCGGCCGGCGTTTCGCCCTCCTTTTGGCCCGGCAACCACCAGCGCCCCGCCTCTTGTGGGTGCGACGGATCGCTGATGTCGAGGAATACGAGGATCTGTCCGCGATAGCCCGGCATATTGGCGGCTAGATTCGCGTACTTACCGCCGGGGTAGCCAATTCGGTGAACGCCTGTGCTTCCTGTCTTCCAGTGCGAGAGTTGCCTGGGGTTCAGTGGATCTTTGATGTCCCAGATGATCACGCCCTCTTCATAAGACTTCTTCGGATCGCCGCCCCACAGGGCTGCCTCATTCTGCAGCGCCGTGAGCATGATGTTGTCATGCAACTCCATTTGAATCGTCCAGGTATTCTCCGGGCCGGGGATGAACTTCACGAACTTCGGATTCTTAGGATCGGTTACGTCGACGATGCTCCAGCCGTGGTTCCAGAGGTGGCCCATGTAGAGATACCAGTGCTCACCCACATGGCGAATAGCCAGCTTGAATGCGCCGCCATGGCCGTCTAGATCACTGTAGCCGATGGGCCTTATATTGTTTGCCTTCCAACCTGCTGGAATCTGGCCGGCATAGGCACGCCGGGCGAGGGGCGTCACCGTGGCGATCATCATCATGCTGCTAAGGGCAGCCCTTCGAAGCCACGCCTTCGCCGAGAAATTCATTTCGCTCCTCCTGTTCAAGCCTCGTTGCGCTTGCGGCCCGGATGACCATGCATTCTACTCCGCGTCACGTCCGGGGTGATGATCTATGCCGCCGCGCTTGCCCCGCGGCTCAGGCAAGAACTTAACCTCTACGGGACCATCGGGAGTATGCTTAACGCCTAGCCAAATTACACGGAATCCCGAAGCGAGCGCGCGTTTGACGGGGGGAAAGGATCGGAACATGGCAAGGCGTTGTTTGATGTGCGCGGCGGCGCTGCTTTTCGCTGTGACGCTTACTCTGCTTGGGCAGAACAATCCAGCGAACTCCGGATCGTGGTCCGGGATCATCATCAATAGCACATGCAGCGTAGACGAAGCCTTCGCCGAGTCAGTGAAGTGCACCACGACGAGCGCGCCGGGTGCAAAACTGGTGTTGTATGACGATACGATCCGGCAGATCTATAGCCTCGACCCGCCAACCACTGCCAGCTTGGGAGACGCCGTTATTGTCCGCGGGACGCTCGATGGCAATACGATTCGTGACGCATCCATCAAGGCGCTTACATCGTTTGGACTGGACGTGGGCCAGAAGGCCCCCGCATTTTCGGCTCGCGACCAGTTTGGCCGGGAACAAACCCTTGAGACATTGAAAGGTTCGAAAGGCACGGTCCTTCTTTTTTACCGGTCCGCCGACTGGTGTCCCTACTGCAAAGGGCAGTTGATCCAGTTGCAAAGCGCCAAAGCGCGATTCGAGGAACAGGGACTCAAATTGGCGGGAATCAGCTACGACAGCGAAGTGATCCTGAAATTTTTCGCGGACCGCCGCAAGATCGAGTTTCCTTTGCTCTCCGACCCTGATTCCAGCGTGATCAGGACCTATGACGTGCTGAACTCTGAAGGAACGGGGCAAAACAAAGGGATGGCGCGGCCCGGATATTTTTTCATCGATACCAAGGGCGTGATTCGGGAAAAGTTCTTCGAAGCGAAATACCGGGAGCGGCTTACCGGGAATAGCGTGCTGTCCAAGCTTTTCCCGGAATTGGGCGAAGAGGTAACCAACACTGTCGAAGCCCCGCACCTGCAGCTCACCGTGGCACAATCGGATCGCGCCGGCGTTCCCGGGAACCTCGTCACGCTGACCGCCGAGGTGCGACTCCCGCCGGATGTCCACGTGTACGCGCCGGGAACTCAGGGCTATAAGCCGATCAAGCTCGTGATGGAGCCGCTCCCGGATTTTGAGTTCAGACCGGCCAGTTACCCGCGCTCGAAGATCCTTTATCTGCCCGCGATCAAAGAGCGCGTGCCTGTCTTTGAGGGGACCTTCCGAATCCGTCAGGAGTTGAAAGTGAACTCCATGGCGGACTTCAGCAATTCACTGGGGACAGACGGAAAAATGGTCTCGATTAAGGCCAAGCTCGAGTATCAGGCTTGCGACAGCAAAATTTGTTTTCTGCCGGCCACCGTGCCCATCGAGTGGCAGTTGCAGGTTCTGCCGCTGGACCGGCAACGAGCGCCAGAAGACATCCGCCACAAGTAACGCTCAGGCTTGCGATCAGTCTTATGGAGCGGTCGCAGGGTACCCCCAACAACTGCCCCGTCCGGATATGATTGGAACGAGTTCGTTCAACAAGTCCGTGCCGATAACTCACTTGCTCGTGAACGCGCGCTGCCTTGACCGTGCTCGAAGGCATCTGTTAGCGTAGAACTTTCCACGGGGGCGTTGGCACGCACCGTTATTTCGCACCCGCCGATCGAGAGCCGATTCACGATGGATACCATTCACATCACGATGCCGGATGGCGCGATACGCGAAGTCCCGCGCGGAGCCACTGCGGCCGACATCGCGCAACAGATTTCACCGAGGCTCGCCAAGGAAGCCCTGGTCGCGCGCATCAGTCCGGTGAACGCTTCTCGCGATACGGGCCTGGGCGAGACGCCGAACGGCGAAGGTTTCCTCATCGATTTGCGCGCCCCGCTCGATCATGATGTGCGGCTTTCGATCCTGACACCGAAAGATCCCGATGCGATCCAGGTGCTGCGCCATTCGGCTGCGCATCTGCTTGCCGCGGCGGTGCTCGAACTGTTCCCGAACGTCAAGCTGGGCATTGGCCCACCGATCGACACCGGCTTCTTCTACGATTTTGTGCGCGACGAACCATTCACGCCCGAGGACCTCGAACGCATCGAAAAAAAAATGCGCGAGCTAGCCGCGCAGGACATCCCGAACGAGCGCAAAATGCTGCCGAAACCGGAGGCACTCGAGCTCTACCGGAAATGGGACCAGGGCTTCAAATGCGAGCTGGTCGAGGAAAAAGCGGTCGAGTTGATGGTGTCGTTCTACACCACTGGAAAATTCATCGATTTCTGCCTCGGGCCGCATATCCCCTCAACCGGGCGCATCCGCGCATTCAAGTTGATGAGCGTTGCGGGCGCTTACTGGAAGGGCCAGGAAGGTAACCCGCAGATGCAACGCATCTACGGAGCGTGCTTCTACACGCAGCAGGAACTCGACGACTATCTCCACAAGCTTGAGGAGGCCAAGCGGCGCGATCACCGGCGGCTCGGGCCGGAGCTGGATTTATTTTCGATTCAGGAAGAGGCCGGGCCGGGGCTGATTTTCTGGCATCCCAAGGGCGGCCTCGTCCGCAAGCTGATGGAAGACTGGCTGCGCGACGAGTTGCTGCGCCGCGGCTACGATCTGGTCTACACGCCGCACATTATGCGCCTGGATTTGTGGAAGACCAGCGGCCACACCGATTTTTATCGCGACAATATGTTCGGCGCAGTCGAAGTCGAAAAGGCCGACTACCAGTTGAAGCCGATGAATTGCCCGGGCCACATCCTGATTTACAAGTCGCGCCTGCGCAGCTATCGCGAGCTTCCGGTGCGCCTGGCCGAACTCGGCACCGTGTATCGCTACGAGCGCTCGGGCGTGCTGCACGGCCTCTTGCGCGTGCGCGGCTTTACGCAGGATGACGCGCACATCTTCTGCATGCCTGAGCAAATCGAATCCGAAATCGAGGCGTGCGTCGATTTTGCTTTCGCGGTGATGAAGACGTTCGGCTTCAGCGAGTACGTCGTCGAGCTATCCGACTGGGACGCGAAACATCCGGAAAATTACGCCGGTTCGGCCGAGGACTGGGGCCGCTCGACCGGCGCGCTCGAAAGCACGCTCACCAAACTGGGCGTGCCGTTCAAGCGCATGGAAGGCGAAGCAGCGTTTTACGGTCCGAAAATCGACGTCAAGCTCATCGACGCCATCGGCCGCCCGTGGCAGCTCACCACCGTGCAATTCGATTTCAATTTGCCCGGGCGCTTCGGTCTCGAGTACGTCGGCGAGGACGGCAACCGCCACCGTCCCCTGATGGTCCATCGAGCGCTGTGGGGCTCAGTCGAGCGCTTCTTCGGCATCCTGATCGAGCACTACGCCGGCGCGTTTCCTGTGTGGCTTGCGCCCGTGCAGGCGGAAGTTCTGCCGCTCAGCGAAAAATTCTCCGAGTACGCGAAGAAAGTCATTGACGCATTGCGCGCCGCAGGTTTCCGCGCGCATCTCGACGCCCGCAACGAAAAGTTGCAGGCCAAAATCCGCGACGCGCAGCTCCAGAAGATTCCTTACATGCTCATTGTCGGCGGCAAGGAAGCCGAAGCCGGGACCGTCTCGGTTCGCCATCAGAGCAAGGGCGACCTCGGCCCGCGCCCGCTCGCGGAATTTGTCACCGACTTGCGCAAGGAAGTGGATTCCCGTATTTCTTGACAAGGCGGCTCAAAAACTTTCCCCCAATAGGAGGCAATCATGCCGAAATTCATTATCGAGCGCGAAATTCCCGGAGCGGGAAAACTTTCTCCGCAAGACTTAAAAGGGATTTCACAGAAATCGTGCAGCGCGCTGCGAAACCTCGGGCCGCAGATTCAGTGGTTGGAAAGCTACGTCACCGACGACAAAATCTATTGCGTCTATATCGCACCAAATGAAGAAATGATTCGAGAGCACGCCCGGCAGGGCGGGTTCCCGGCAAATCGCGTCTCCGTAATCCGCCGCATGATCGACCCCACGACAGCTGAGTCCTAACGCAACAGCCAATGAACAGGGTGAATGGTTGACGATTACGCGGCGGCGGTAGTCTTCGAGATCGCGCGGCGCAACCACCACGCTGATGCTGCAGCACCCAAGAGCAGCAGCCCAGCCAGAATTGAGACGGCTCCTGTCGACACGCCAGCCTTGGAGAGAAATATCCACCACTTGTCGAAGCCCTGACCGATCGGCGCGGGCGCGGACGTCGCAGCGTAGTGCAAAAGCAGATGAACGTGCATGGGGATCGGCGAAAAGCTCATCCGGTAGTTATACTGGGCGTCGTAATAGGCTCCGGCCACATCCGCTTGCAGAAAACTCGTCGTTACACCGATGGCCTGCACCAGGACTCCCGCGACGAATACGGCGACTGCCAGACGCCACATTCGGCGCGACGCTGTCTCAAGCGCCGGGCCGATACCCAATCCCAGAAGAGCAAGCGCGGGCACAAGGTAGCGTGGCCCGTAACTGTATCCGCCCTCCCACTGCGTGTAGGTCGCGAAAAATAGGAGGTAGACGAGCGGAGTAGCCGCGGCTACTAGAGCAAGCCCGCGATCGCGCCGCCAGAGTTTCGGCAGACCGGCAAGGGCAAGCAAGATCGGCGGCGAAAATAGAAATATCGATTTCCCGGGCGAAAGCAGGAATCCCACGAGGCCAGTGGCGAGCGGCGTTTCGAACGAGTTGAGGGCCTTCCCGCCTTCCGCCGCGGATGGGTACCCAAACTCAAAGGAGCTGCCGTAGAGGTACGAGTTGCGCCATAGCAGCATGCTTGCAGCAATTCCGGCGGCGACCGCGACAGCAACAGCGGCGCTCCAGCCTCTGCCCCGCTGGCGCGCAAGAACGGCAGCAAGAAACACAGGCGCGGCGATCACGTGCGTCGGCCTCACCCAGATGGCCGCACCCAGCAGCGCCCCCGCGATGAGAGCGCGCGGCACCGTGATGGAAGCGTCTTGCGGCTTGGCGAAGAGCACCGCTGCGGCACCCAGCAGCAGCGCGGCCGCAAGCGGTTCGGAGAACACCCAGCCGGAATAAGCGGCCAAGGGCGTGGCCAGAGCGAGAATTCCCGCAGCGGCCAGCGACGTTTTCGGCGCGATTCCGAGCTGTAAGAAAATGCAGAATGCCAGGGCGGCCGCGAGCGCCGCGAACAGGGCGCTTTCGCCAGTCAGGAAGAAATCGCTCACGACATCCTGCGCGCCCTTCCCCACACCCGGAAGATGCCGCGCGACGAACTGCCCGACGGCATACCAAGGCAGCATGGCAATTGCCTGTCCGGGTGGGTAGGGCGATTCGGGATGACCGAAACGGTCAAACGTGCCGTAGAACATTCTCGCTTCGACGGCCTGTGGGATGGCGGTTGTGCCGCGCCGCGCGAGGCTTTCGACTTGATACGCGGCGGAGACTTCGTCCATCGTGCGCACGCGGCCCGTGGAGCAAAGAAAGTAAAAAAAGTTCAGGAATAACAACAACGAAACAATCAACGCGGCGCGGCCAGTGGCCGTATAGAAGGTCGAACTGGAAATGTTGGGGGGCAAAGATTCCGGCGGGGACGTGGTCGATGACATGGCGCGAAAAGTTGGCTGGACAAATTAGAGCATACGGGGCCGGAGCGCGCGAAAACAGTTGCGCCGCGCGTTCGTTCCCTGCAACCTTGCGTGGCTCTACGCAGGAATGAAAGAGATGTCGCGCGAACTTGGCCCCATGCGCCCGGCCCAGAGACCAAAGCACTACCCCGGCAGTCGCAGTTTCGCCGACAACCCGCCCGTGCTATACTCACGGACCCATCCCCTGGGTGGCTAGCACCGAGCGGATGGGGCTGGGGTAGGATGTTGGCGCGGTCCCGCGTGCGGGGCGAGCGCGATTTTTGGGAGGTGGGTTTATCGCTGAACGGAGTTTTCGGCAGGCCGACCGGATCCGGGTCAATGATCGCATCCGGGCGCGCGAAATCCGAGTCGTGGATGAAGACGGTGGGCAGCTAGGGGTGATGCCGCCGTTTGAGGCGATCAAGCTTGCCCGCGAGCGGGGTCTGGACCTGGTGGAAATCTCACCGACCGCGGACCCGCCGGTTTGCAAGATCACTGACTACGGCAAATACCTCTACCAGACCAACAAGAAGGCGCACGAGCAGCGCAAGCATCAGAAGGGTTCACAGCTCAAGGAAGTCAAGTTCCGGCCAGCCACGGCGGAACACGACTACCAGGTTCGCAAGAATCAGATCATCCGGTTTTTGGGCGAAGGCCACAAAGTCAAGGCGATGATCTTCCATCGCGGCCGCGAGATGGCCCATCAGGAAGTGGGCCGCGCGAAGATGAATCGGCTGCTGCAGGAAATTGCCGATCATGCGCTGGTTGAGATCGGCCCGCGCATGGAAGCCAACATCATGATGGCCCTGCTGGCGCCCAAGAAGGGCGGCGCGGCTAAACCGCCCGCAGCACCCGCCGGGGGACAAGCCTGACGCTCTAATTTCTGGCGGGCTCCAAGTCCCGATTCCGGCGGACTCGAGATCCTGGCGGGCTTCAAGTAAAGCCCGCTCCCGGCAGAGCCCGCACCCGAAAAGAATTCTAACGAGGTAACGTTGGTGGCAAAAAAAAGGGTCAAGAAGTTCAAGTTGAAGACGCATCGCGGCGCCGCCAAGCGTTTCAAGATCACGTCGACCGGAAAAATCCTGCGAATGCATTCCGGCAAGCGGCACCTGCTCGGCACCAAAAAGGCCAACAGGATGCGCCGGCTGAAGAAATTGAAGCTGGTCCATTCGGCGGACGCCAAGAACGTCCATAAGATGTTGCCGTACGGCTAGAAGATTTCTTGGTTTTGCTTTTTGCTGTGCCAGGCAGAGCGCAACCCGCCACGGTGGGCCTGCCGGCCAGCGTCCCGATTCACATCGGGACATCGCTCGTGCGAAGGTTTCGCTGTTCGCGAACTTCGCGTAGAGCTTCTAAACACGCCGTGGAGACGCTTTCGCTTTCTGGCCGTGTGCCGTTCCGCCTGCGCGGGGACGGCGGCGGCGCTTCGGAAAACGTGGCGGCTCCGCACAGGAGAAAACACCAT
>JBGPXQ010000043.1:0-11719 GCA_041492805.1 Terriglobia bacterium
AATGCCGCTGTGGACGCCTACACGAAGTCGTTTCTTCCTGCGTGGCATAGGTTGCGGGACTACCTCGCCGGCGTCTACATTCCCGCTGCGCGCTACACGCTGGGCGTTACCGAGCTGCCAGGCGGCTCGGAGATGTATGCGTTCCTGGTGAACCGGAGAACAAGCACCAGCTACACGCCCGAGCAAATTCACGAAATCGGATTGAAAGAAGTGGCGCGTATCCAGTCCGAGATGGCGAAGATTCGTCAGGATTTGAATTTCGCCGGCAGCCCCGCGGAGTTTTCAGACCAGGTACTAAACGCTCCCCGGTTCCGATTCCACAGCGAGCAAGAAATCCTTGTGCACGGGCGCGACATTGCAAAACGGATCGATCCCGAGCTTCCACATCTGTTTAAGGTGCTGCCGCGGATGACTTATGGAGTCACGGCGATTCCCGCGGACCGCGCCGCTACATCTTCACCGTACTACGAAGATCCGGCACTCGACGGTTCGCGCGCCGGATATTTCTATTTGCGGACCGTGGATCCGGAAAAACAGTCGAGTTGTTGCATGGAGTCCACCATCTTGCATGAAGCGGTCCCCGGACATCACTTGCAGATTGCTTTGGCCAACGAAATTCCGGGAATGCCGGAGTTTCGTAAGATTTACAACTTCAACGCCTACACCGAAGGTTGGGCTCTGTACGCGGAGACGCTTGGCAGGGACCTCCATATGTATGAAACACCCTACGAAATGTATGGCTATCTACAAGGACAGATTCTGCGAGCTGCGCGTCTGGTCGTCGACACGGGAATCCATACCAAAGGATGGACGCGGGAACAAGCCATCGACTATATGTATGGCGCCGGCGCGGACCCTTCACGCGATTACATCGCCAGCGAAGTGGACCGCTACATTGCCTGGCCCGGCCAGGCGCTGTCATACAAAATCGGCCAGCTTAAGATTCAGGAGCTTCGCGCGCTGGCAGAGAAACAGCTCGGGCAGAAGTTTGATCTCCGGACGTTCCACGACGTCGTGCTCCGAAACGGCGCTCTCCCGCTTGATATCCTGGAAGAACAAGTTCGCGAATGGATTTCGCAATCCAGCAGAGCTGCGCCCCGCGCGAAAAATTGATTTCCGGCACGGGTGCGGGCTCTACCGGGAGCGGGCTTTACTTGAAGCCCGCCAGAATTCAGAGCCCGCCAGAAAAAGGCTGCAAATTGTGAGCCGAAATCTCTCAGCGATCGGTTTGATCTCAGACACTCACGGACTGTTGCGGGAGGAAGCTCTGCGCGCTCTCGAAGGATCGGGCCTGATCATTCACGCGGGTGACGTGGGGAGCCCGGAAATCATCAACGCATTGAAGACCCTGGCGCCGGTCGTTGCCGTGAAGGGAAACGTCGACACGGAATCCTGGGCATCCGCCCTGCCTGAAACCGAGGTCGTCGATGCCGGCCCTGTAACGATCTACGTGCTTCATGACGTCCACGCGCTCGACCTCAATCCCGCCGCTGCCGGTTTTCACATCGTCGTGAGCGGACACTCGCACAAACCAATGCGCACGGAACGTGACGGCGTTCTATACATAAATCCGGGAAGCGCAGGTCCTCGGCGGTTCCAACTGCCCGTGACGATCGCCCGTCTCGACCTGGGCCAAACACCCTGGAGAGTCGACTTCATCGATCTGTGCGCCAAATCTTTCAGCGATTGAAATGGAATGGAGGCCGGGTGCGGGCTCTACTTTTGCGGTGAACGCCCCGGCCTGGCCGGGGCGTGGAGCCCGCCAGAAAAGAAGTCCGCGGGAGGACTGAAAAACAATTCAGCCCTCCGGCAAACTGTGATTCAGGTTAGTTCTCCAGATGCGCTTGCAGGATTTCGCCCGGAAGCCGGGCCATCCTCGACTTGGGAGCTACTGCGGGCATGCGGCCCAAATCGATTCTGGTTCGTTCCTGCGCCGTAGGAAGATCGCTATCGTGTTGCATCCTCTCCATCCGGATGCCGAGAGTGCGCTCCAGTTGAAGCAATTCCGTCCGCTGGTCGCGGCCGAAGAGCGTCGAAGCAACGCCACTCTTGCCGGCGCGGCCGGTACGGCCAACGCGGTGGATGAAGTTCTCCGCAATCTCGGGCAGGTCGTAGTTGATGACGTGTGCGATGTCCTGCACATGGATTCCGCGGGAGGCCAAGTCGGTGGCGACCAGGACGCGATAGCGTCCCTGTTGGAATCCGGTGAGCGCTGCCGTTCGCTGGGACTGCGACCGGTCACCATGGATCATGGCGGCGGCGAATCCTTCGCGATTCAGATTGTTGGCAAGCTTCTCGGTTCCGCGCTTGGTGCGCGCGAAAACGAGGCACCGGCCAGTCTCTTTGGCGAGCAAACTTTGCAGCACTGCCTGCTTGCGATCCCCGGCAACTTCAAACGCCTGGACTCGCACATTTTCCGAAGGCTTGAGCGTGGACCCGAACGCGAGACGTACCGGGTTTTTCATGTAGTCGTTCACGAGATGGACAACCGACGCTTCCAGCGTTGCGGAAAAACACATCGTCTGGCGTTCCTTCGGCAATACGGCAGCAATTCTGCGAATCGCCGGGAGGAATCCCATGTCCAGCATGCGATCGGCCTCATCAAGGATGAGCACACGCAACGCGCGGAAGTTAACCAGCTTGCGGCCGAGGTAGTCTTCCAGGCGTCCCGGCGTGGCGACAACCAGGCGTGCGCCTGCGCGTATAGCGCTGAGCTGCTTTGCTTCGGGTAAGCCGCCAACCACCAGCGCTGCCGGTGATAGTTGCTTCCCTCGCAACGCGTTGTACTGGTCCACAACCTGCATGGCGAGTTCGCGCGTGGGAACGAGCACGAGTGCCGCAATTCCCGGCGTCTTATCCTGGAGCAGGTGTTCGATCACCGGGATCAGGAACGCGAGAGTCTTCCCCGTTCCTGTCTGCGCGGTCGCAAGCACATCCTTGCCTTCGAGTGCCTGCGGGATCGCGGCGGCTTGCACCGGAGTCGGTATCGAAAAATGAGCAAGCGACAGCCGCTCCTTCGTGTAATTGGAAATCTGTAGTTCTGAAAAATTCTGCATGGTTCTTTTGTTGTCGTTTCTGCTGGCAGGGGCCGTCGCGGCACACACACGAGTCTTTCTTCTGCGGGCTCCAAGTAGAGCTCGCACCCGGTGCGGGCACGCAACTGGCATAGCCAGTCCTAGTTTGAATTACGCTGAAAACGTACGGAGGAAATAAGAGGCGGGGTTTTCTCGAAGCGGATTACGTAACCTGAGCAACCACACCAAACAACCGAGTGTATTAAGCGCAAAGACAGTGTACCACATACCGCGATGGAATGCTCAACCGAAAAATCGTATGCCAACGTAACTAATCGTCCGCATCGCCGCAGCGGCAGAAAAACAGAGAGTTAGGAGTTAAAGGTTACTTCCCCTTAATCTCCAGAGGCGCGGTCAATTTGAAACTGAGCTTCGTCTCGGCTCTGATCGTAATATCCCTCTCGCCGGTCATCGCAGCGCCCGCGGTACCCGCACCGGCTCCAGCACCGGCGCCGATGGCCGCCCCTTTACCACCACCCGCAATCGCGCCGATGATGGCTCCTACAGCGGCGCCACCTCCGGCGCCGACGGCCGTTCTCTTGCCACGGCCCTTGCTAGCTTCTGTTACGGACGTGGCCTTCACCGAATATGTTTCGCCATTCACCGTGACGGAATCGAGGGTCACGCCAAGTTCGGCATTCCCTTTGAACCTACCCGCCGATTTGGCGATAGTTACCGTCCCACGAGCTTTTGCACCTGAAGGAATGACCTGCTTTTCGCCAACCATCACAGGTGCAGCGAGCGACGCTTCGAAATGGTCGCCTTCATTATTGGTCTTCGAGCTGACCGACTGATCGACCGTGACCGATATGGCGGTTCCGGCATCCACGATAATCGGCTTAGGCGCAAAGAGAGGCGCAGCAGCTTTCTGCGCGCCGGAATTCCCCGCGGAAGAATCCGCGGCCCCTGGCGTGGAGGACGATTGACCACAGCCGAAAACACCGAGCAAACCCACTACCATGAGAAATCGCACCAGCGGTTTGTTGTGCATGTTATTTCTCCCATCCGTTACAAACATTGCAGCATATCATATCAGGATCACGGTACTCCGAGCACTCGTTTTCCGCGCCCACCCATCCGGCTGCACCCAGGGCCTCTGATTGCATATAATTCTTGCTTGCCGACCCATCCCGTGGTCGCTGCTTGCAAGGAGACCGATGAAAAACTTTGCCGCCTTATCCGAACAGGAAATACTTGCGCTGGCCATTTCTCTCGAAGAGGAAGACGAGCGAGTCTACGCCGATTTCTCCGAAGGCTTACGCGGCGATTTTGCGGCCACCGCCGCCATTTTCGACGGCATGCGGCTCGAAGAAGTCGGCCATCGCCGGCGGCTGATCGATCTCTACCGGCAGAAGTTTGGCGAACATATTCCTCTGATCCGCCGCCAGGACGTGAAGGGGTTCGTGCAGCGCCGCCCGATTTGGCTGGCTCGCCCGCTGAGGCTGGAGGCCGTTCGAAATCAGGCCAGCGCAATGGAGGAAGAGACTCGGCGTTTCTACGAGAGGGCTGCGGCCAACGCAAGCGACGCCAGCATCCGTCAACTGCTCGACGATTTGGCCCAAGAAGAGCGCACGCACGAAAATCGCGCGGAAGAGCTGGAAAAAGGGAAGAAGGAGACTGGCGAGTTCCATCGGGAAGAAGAGGCGAGCAAGAAACTATTCATCTTGCAAATTATCCAGCCGGGGCTGGCAGGGTTGATGGATGGTTCGGTTTCCACCCTTGCGCCGGTCTTCGCCGCTGCGTTTGCGACGCGCAACACTTGGGCCGCGTTCGTCGTGGGACTGGCAGCGTCGGTCGGTGCGGGTATCAGCATGGGTTTTGCCGAAGCCCTTTCAGATGATGGCAGCCTCACGGGCCGGGGGCATCCTTGGTTGCGCGGCCTTGTGTGCGGGCTGATGACTACCCTGGGCGGAATCGGGCATACCCTGCCCTATCTGATCAGGCAATTCACCGTCGCTACTTCAATTGCCGTTGCCGTGGTCCTCATCGAGTTGGGTGTTATCACCTGGGTCCGCCACAGATACATGGAAACGCCGGTCTTCTCTGCAGCCCTGCAGGTGGCTCTCGGAGGCACAATCGTATTCTTCACGGGAGTCCTGATAGGGAGCTGGTGACGACGGCTTGCGTGGAAAATTCTGCGCGGCACGCCCAGGTGGAGCGCGTTGCTTGCACATTGATCTCGGTCGTGGCACGATTATTTTCAGAGAAATTCAACACAATGGAAGCTGACAAGCCCGCGATTCTGGCCTTGGAAGAGCCGCTTACTTTTCCAAAGCGACCCTCTCGCGCAAGGCTGGCCATTGCTTTTGCGGTGGCGGCGGTTTCGGACTTCTTCTCGATTTGGACTGAATTTGCACCTCCATTGCAATGGGCGCTGGATCTGGGAACCGCTTTCGTCTTGTTCCTGATTCTCGGCCGGAGATGGGCTCTGCTGCCAGGGCTGATCGCCGAAGCCATCCCCGGGATGGGCGTTTTCCCCGTGTGGGTTCTCGTTGTCCTCTCCATCGCCATTTACGACAGCATTAAGAAAGCGCCAATAAAGTCACGGATGTAGCCGTTGCTCTGAAGCGGCCCTTCCATTATGATGCTCGCGGTTGCAGAACCGGGAAAGACCGGGAAAGCGCCAGAACGCGATCTTCATTGCAGTATTCCCTGCGATTCTTGACGCAAGACATCCGCACGATCGAATAGACGGAGGCTCCATGAAAGATTTTTCGAAGCCGTTCTCACGCCGGACTTTTCTCGCGGGCACATCATCCCTGGGCGCATTGTATGCGGCTACAAAGCTGGCCCCGCTTTCAGTAGTGGCCCAAACTCTGCCCAACGATCCCCGCATAGCGCAGACACCGGTCGTTGATAAAGGCTTTGCGTTGGTGCGCAAGATCGGAGACGGTGTGTACGCTACGATTTCCGACCGCACAAAGGGTTTGCAGACGCGCTCGAATGGCGGATTTCTGGTCGGACGCGATGCGGCTCTGCTGATCGAAGGATTCCAGACCACCATCGGCGCGTCGTTCCAGATGGACGCCCTGCGCATGGTCACCAAGGTGCCAGTCCGCGCGGCAATTAACACCCATTACCATTTCGATCATACCCTCGGCAATTCGTTTTATGGCGGTGCGGGTGTGCCGATTTGGGCGCATGCGAAGGCGGCCTCCCGCATGATGGAGAAATATCCACGATGGCAATCGGAGGACCTCGCTACATTCCTCGCGCCATGGGAGAAACGCGTGCGTGAGGCGAAGAACGACAGCCAGCGCGAGCACGCGAAGAGCGACGTCGAGGGGCTGACTGGCATGTTCGAACCCGTCAGCCAAAGCGTCCTGGCATTGCCGAGCCATCCGCTCGACCCAGCGAAAATGCCGATGAAGATCGACCTCGGCGGACTCAACGTCGTGATCGAAACCTACATCGGCCACACGGACACCGATCTGATTATCCGCGTTCCCGATCAAAACATCGTTTATACGGGAGATTTACTCGTCAACGCGCAATACATGACCAACATTAACGGATATCCGACCCCCTGGCGCGCCACCACGGCGAAGTTCGCAGCATTCGACAAGAGCACTCTTTTTGTGCCGGGGCACGGGCAAATTGGCGGCCAGGAAATCGTGACGCTCCAGCGCGAGGTTTTTGACGACATCGCCGGTCAGGCGGAGAAGTTGTACAAGGCCGGTGTCCCGGTGGAAGAAGCCGTGGAGCGCTACGTCGTTCCCGAAAAGTACAAGACTTTTCGCCAGTTCTCGTGGGGTTTCTGCATCGGCCGGACGATTGAACAGTTCTACGCCGAGTGGTCCGGCAAGCCCGGCCACGTGCTTGACTACACTTAGAGGCTCACGACGGGCTCAGGTAGGGAAGCCGCCGGGGCACAGCCCAGCGAGCGTGTAGCGGACTTAGGAGCAAATTGCTCAGATCGTGTCTTCGCGCTCTGCTCGCCAGGAATTTTCGTCCGGTGCGGCGCAGCCACTCTTTTCCATAGCACAGCTCGAAACCTTGCTTCAGCAGTGATTCCAGAACTCCCGGCTTACAGTTCGGGTGGTTCCAAACTAGATGTTTCGTGTCATATTTCGACAAATCTTTTTCGAAGATTCCGTACTGGGAGTCCAGCTCGTTCCACAGTTGGGTGCGCGGGTGCGGCGTTACGATGGTAATTTGCGTGACGTCCAATTCCATTGCGGCGAGTGTCTTCAGATCCTCGCGTATCGATTCGGGCGTTTCCGACGGAAATCCGATGATGTAGTAGCCGTGCGCATATTTTCCTGCGCGGTTCAGTCGCAGGGCCAGCTCCATCACCGCTTCCACCATCTCGCCTTTATGAATCTGTTTGAGCACCTCCTGGTGAAAGCTTTCGATGCCGAAGAGGGCGCCCTCCATCCCTTTGCTGGTCCACTCATCAAAGTTGCGCAGGAAAAGGTCGACGCGGGATTGCACCAACCAGCGTACCCGATAGCGTGCCATCAATTCGATCACCGCTTCCGCGTGCTGGGGAATATTTCCAAAATTCTCGTCGAGGATAAGCACATACCGGATCCCGTGGGAGGCGTAAAAACGGAGCGCCTCTTCGATCGATTCGAGAGGAATAGCCTTCGGCCGGGGCGCAAAGGCAGTAGTCTGGCAGAACGTGCAGGGAAAACTGCAGCCCCGCGTCGTAAACAGAATTCCGATGGGCATCGGCCAGCCTCCCGGAAGCCGGAACTCCGACACCAGCGGCGGATGGCGAATCGGGCCGATCGTCTTGCCGAGATTCTGCGCTACGGCGTCCTCGCTGTATCCGTTAAAAACATCGTCGAAATTGGCCTGCATCGAAGGAGTCAACGCGCCATAGTTGCCAGCCCAGAGCCGCTTTACGCCCGACTTATGGGCTTCTTCAGCCATCTTCAAAATATGGTTGCTCTCTTCCAAGTAAAAGGAAAAGCCCACAACATCCCAGCCCTTCTTCAGGGCATTTCGATATTCGGCGCGCGTCGGGTACTCGAGGATTTCTATGTCTGGAATATTCTGGCGGAGGAACCTCAGGCCAAAGGAAATGCGGCGCGGCATCTGAAACCGCCAGCGGAATCGTTCAGGGGCATTCTCACGATAATAATCGTAGAGGCCGGGGTCGCGGTCGACCGTGGTCAGTAAAACGCGGGTCATGGGCAGCGCCTCCGCGGATAAGGATTTGGCCGTGGCGCCCGGGCTGGTCAGGTGGCTCGATTACTCTAGCATGTCCAAGACCGCGCATAAATACGGCTTGCCGTGAAGTCTCTTAGTCGAGTTTCTTTCGCGCGAAAACGAATAGCGACGACGCGAGCAGCAGGAACATCACAACGCCTAGCGCGTGCGCCTGACTCAGATGGGGCATGAATTTCTCGCCAAAGGCGAAAATCTTCGGCGGCCAGGGAAGAAAGAACAGGCTTGTGAGCCAATGCGGCAATCGTTTGCTCAACTCCGGGTCCTGGAACAAATTGATGATGATCGCCAGCAGGCCAAACACCCCGCCAGCCGCAATCAGGCCGCTGGAATAGAGAGACCCGGGGCTTACTTCGCTCTCCGCACCGCTCTTCTTCTCCACACCGCGCTCAACCAACCAGCGCAACAACCCGCCCGCAAACATCGCCATCGTCGTCGCAATTGAAATATAAGATCCGACGGCAAACGGGAGAGAGCGAACGCCCAGCAGTTCGACCGCCAGCACGAGAAACACTCCGAGAAAAACCAGCCGCCAAGGGAGACGCTGATTCAAAATTCCGTTGATGACCGTGGCCATCAGACGCGCCTGCGGGGCTGCCGCCTGGTCGCTACCGATGCCCTGCACCCACTGAATCTCGATCTGCTTCGTCCCAGGATCATAAAGGTACTTCCCGTCGGGAACTTCTCGCGATCCGATTGCGTTCACCAGTACGTACGTCTTCCCCGCGTAGCCGAAGGAATCCGCCTGCCGCTCGACGCCGGAGGGAAGGTTGTTCATGTCGAGTCCGATTTGAATGGGCTTGTATTGGGCGAGGCCGATATTCATGAGAAGTAGCGTCCCGCCGATCGCGAATGCGGAAACTATCACGCCGATAACGAGGCCGATCTGCTGCCGATAAGGCGTAGCGCCGACGAGATAGCCCGTCTTCAAGTCTTGTGATGTCGCACCGGCAATCGCTGAGGCGATGCAGACCACGCCACCAATCGTCAGCGCGAGCACCGCGTAAGCATTCGCTGTCCACCCAGCCACGAGGAACATCGCGCAGGTGGCCATCAGCGTCGCGATTGTCATACCGCTGACGGGATTCGAAGAATTTCCGATCAGGCCGCTGATTCGGGAAGCCACAGTCACAAACAAGAAGCCGAAGACCACGACAAAAACTGCCGCAGCCAGATTCGCGAAGCCCCCGGTCTGCGCTCCCGGGATGGGCTTGAACTTCAAGAGGGCCCACATCATCGCGATGATGATCACTGAGCCGATCAGCACAACCCGCATCGAAAGATCGCGTTCCGTCCGGTTTGCCTCCGATACCGCAGCTTGCTTCGTCCGCACGTCTTTCAATCCCGCACTCAGCGCCGAGAAAATCGTCGGCAGCGTTTTGATCAGGGTGATCAGTCCGGAAGCGGCCACGGCGCCCGCGCCCATCGGGCGGATATAACTCGCCCACAACTGATCGGGGGACATCTGCGGGATTGGGATCGTGCTGGGATAAAGGGGTGTGTTTGGGGAGAGCGAGCCGAAGAATTTGATCGCGGGCATCAGGACAAGCCACGAGATAACGCCGCCAGCGAACAAAGTTCCCGACACCCGCGGGCCGATGATATAGCCGACGCCGAGGTATTCCGACGTGATCGCCGCGCGGAAGGACGCTCCCGGCAGCCAGGCCGGCCGATACTCCGGCTGGCCCGGCCACATTCCCATCGTGTTCATGCAAAATGTGTACACGCCGCCGAGGCCGAGGCCCCAAAAGACGCGACCGGCAAACGAGCCGCCGCGCTCGCCAGCCACCAACACGTCGGCGCATGCTGTGCCCTCGGGAAACGTCAGGTTCCCATGTTCCTTGACAATGAGTTGCCGCCGGAGCGGAATCATGAACAGGACGCCGAGACACCCGCCCAGCAGCGCGAGGAAAAAAACGCGCCAGTATTCGGTGTTGAGCGAATAGCCGAGGAAGATCAGCGCCGGCAAGGTGAAAATGACGCCTGCAGCAACCGACTCACCGGCCGAACCGGTGGTCTGTACGATATTGTTCTCGAGGATCGTGGACTTGCCGAACGCGCGAAGGATGGAGATCGACAGCACGGAAATCGGGATCGACGCGGAAACCGTGAGGCCAGCGCGCAGCCCGACGTAAACCGACACCGCGCCGAACAACACGCCAAAAATCGCGCCCAGAATGACCGCGCGCCAACTGAACTCCGTCTGAGTGCTCGACGCTTCCACATAGGGACGGAATTCCGCAGGCGGCGCCGTTGAACTCCAGGGTTTAGTGGCCAAGAATCACCTCCACAGTCGATCCGGGTCTATTATTCCGGCGGGCTCCAAGTGGACCCCGCACCCGATCATTCCTAAATGCCGCAAGCGGTTCCACGGTCGCCCGGCATTATGGCCTAAAAATCCGCGCGCATATGAGGAATTTGCGATACACCTATGGCTACTGGCAACCCATTCACAGGGGCTTTCCCAAACAATCTTAACAAAGAAGTCGCTATTGGTTGGTTACCTACAAGAGAGTAGGATAAGAGCAACTAGGCAAGCTTGTTTACTGTTTTATCCTAGTAGGAATCGCGCGCTGCATCTACAGGTATCGCGGATGGGGCATCTTCTGCTTCACGGTCGTGGCGGTTTCGCTGCTTGCTCCTGTCTCAAGGGAGGATTACATGGCATCAGACCTTCTCAGGTTCGACAAAGGCACGGGCCAGCTATTCCTCAAGGGGGCGAACGGCGAGCAGCAGATTGTCGCGCCTCCTGGGACGATGAACAGGACCGTGTTTGTTCTTGTTGATGCGTCTGGCAGCATGGCATTCAGGAAGTTTGAGGACGCCACAAAGGGAGCTTTGGATTTCGGTCTTGTGTGCATCAGCAAGCGATATCAGGTTGGCGTCGTCGTCTTTTCCGACAAGGCTGCTGCCTCGTCGCCGACCACAGACCTGGCAGGATTCCGCGCCAAGATCGACAAGCTCAAATGCACGTCGGGCGGGACCTACCTTGCGTCCGCGCTCGGCCATACCCTCGATTACAAGCCTGCCTATGTGCTCGTCGTGACGGACGGAGCAGTTTCCGATTCCGCTCAGAGTCTCGATGTGGCGCAACGCTTGAAGTCCTCTGGCACCGAGATTCTTACCATCGGCACCGATGACGCCGACCAAGATTTTCTGAAACAGTTGGCATCGCGCTCAGACCTAAGTGTCAAGGTCGCCCCGGCTGACTTGGCGCAGGCGATTAGCGACGCCAGCAGGTTGCTGCGATGACGGGGCGCATGAATCTCGGAGGCTTCTCCCTCTGGCGGCTCATAGGGGTCTCCGCATTTAAGTCTCGAATCTCCCGAGCTATTGGTATCCCATGGACCCGCTCCGGCAGGGAGCGCAAGCTCGGGCGTTTCATCTTGAAGTTGTTCGGACTATGAGAGAGACGATATGACCTACTACGACATCTTGGGCGTTCCCCGAACTGCGTCCACGGAGGACAT
>JBGPXQ010000172.1:0-5760 GCA_041492805.1 Terriglobia bacterium
AATCGACCACGCGGGAACCGCTGCGGCTCTGCGTGCCGGAAAGGTAGCGGGCAGTCTGCTCGACAAATGGCACGAAGATCGGGTGGAGCGGGAAATCGTTGGTGAGATTGTCGAGGCCGGAAGTGAACAACAATACGTTTCCTTCTCCGATTTTCTTTTCCAGCAGCAACGGCGTCTGGTCCGTCAGACGCGCGGCAACGCGGGAATCGCCAGGGTCCACGCGGACCGCAAAATAAAATTTCACACCCGACCAGCGGTCCGCCTTCGCCATCGAAGGATACGAAGGATCGGCTTCGCCCACGGAGAGGAAGCGGTCGCCGGTGCGCGAATAATTGCGCGACTCCAGGATGTTGCCGCCAAACACAGGAATGCGCGTGCTGTGCGCCGCGGAAGTCCCGGCGGCAATCCATACGCTGCCGCCTGTTCGAACGTATTTCAGCAGATCGCTTTCGAAAGATGCGGGCACCGAATTGACGTCGGAAAGGACGACGAACGCGTATTTGGAGAGCGGAAGGCCTGCCGCCTGGGCGACGCTGGCGGCATCGAGGGTGAAAGCGGCTTCAGCGGCCGAGGCCAGTGCAGCGCGGAAATAAACCGGGGAACGCGGCTCGCCGGGTTCATAAACGAACAGCGCGCGCCGGGGATCGGAACGCTCCACCGCAAACAGGCTCGTGTCGTCCGCCGGAAAAGCGTCCGCTGAATCGATCTTCACTTCGCAGCGGGTGAAGCCGTAAGGCACATCGAGCGACGGGAACTCGACGGTGGCACGCCGGCTGGCAGGCACCTCGACAGTGCGCGTGGCGATCGTCTTGCCGTTCACATGGAGTGAAACAGTGCGCGTGGCGGCAGGAGTGCCGAACCCGGCGATCACAGCCTGAACGCGCGTTTTCTTCGGGTCCCAAACCTGGCCGGGAGCACTGACGCTTTCCACCGTCCAGTTCGGCACAGCGTTCTTGACCACCGGATGCAGGACGAGGGAGACATTCGCGGGCAGGGCCAACTCCGCGAAATTCGCGGGCATCGCGGATTTTTGCATGTCGCTGAACAGATGGAGTTCGATCGGCGTGCGCACACTTTCCGCCAGGGAACGGAGCGCCCGGCCGAGTTCGCCGAAGTTCCCATGAGAGTCTCCCGGCTTGAGGCTATCGACAGCGGCGCGCAGCGCGCCAGCATCCTGCGAAGGTTGCGTGAGCACCTGAAGCTGGGAACCGAGTGCCATCACCTGGGCGCGGTCCGCCGGCCTCCGCGAGGACAGAACAGAAAGCGCCTCGCGGCGCGCGTCGGCCAGACGCGATCCGGCGCGCATGCTGGAGGAATTATCGATAATCAACAACAAGAGCTTCTCGCTGCCCATGTTCGCGGCCGTGCGGTTGATGAACGGATTCGCAAACGCCAGCGCGAGCAACAGAAACAAGAGAGTCCGGAGTGACAGAAGGAGCAAGTAGCGGAGGCGGCGATGCTTGATCGAACTCTGCGTGCGCCGTTCGAAAAACATCAGCGAACTGAACGGGTGCGGGGTCGTCGTGTGGCGCCGCAGCAAATGCACATAGAAGGGCACGGCCACCACCGCGATGCCCGCCAGGAACCAGGGAGCGAAAAGGCCCATTTAATCCCTCCCCTGGCGAATGGAGAGGTACTCCCTGAGGGAGTCGTCGAGCGGCCTGTCGGTAACGAGCAAGTGATAATCCATCCCCGAGCCGCGCGCTTTGTCGCGCAGCGCTTCGATGTGCGCGTCCATTTTTTGGCGGTACTCGTCGCGGGCATATTCCGGAGTCACTTCGATCCGCTCCTGCGTTTCCAAATCGACCAGCGTGGCCGGTTCGCCGAATTCTGGCCGGATTTCCCTGGGATCGAGGATGTGAAACAGAACGACTTCATTTCCGTGGAAACGCAGGGGTTCGATGGTTCGAACGATGTGCTCGGGAGAATCGTAAAAGTCGGAGATGAATACCACAATTCCGCGACGCCGCAGGAACTGCTGGAAGTGGTGGAGTGGTTTGGCGAAGTCGGTGCGGGCGCGCGGCTCCGCGTGCTCGAGCCCGCTTAGTAGCCGAAAGAGCTGTCCCTGCCGCGTCGAAGGCCGGATGTACGAGCGAATTTCGTCATCAAAGACGATCAGGCCCGCCGCGTCACGCTGGTTCTGGATCGCAAGATAGAACAGCGCCGCTGCAGTGAAGCGAGCGTAGTCCATTTTATTTACGGAATGGGACGAGAAGTTCATGGAGTTGCTGGCATCAAGGAGCACGGTGAGCATGCTGTTCGTCTCGCCTCGATAGCGTTTCAGGTAGGCGCGCTCCGTGCGGGCAAACACGTTCCAATCCACATGGCGGAGATCGTCGCCGGGCGAGTAGGCGCGGTATTCGGCGAACTCCTGGCTGAAACCGAAATCCGGCGAGCGGTGGAGGCCTGCGACGAACCCGTCGACGACAGTCTTCGCCACCAAGTCCAGGCCGGAGATGCCGGCGAGCACAGACGGATCTAGGAATCGTTGCAGCATCAAGTTTTCTCAGGCCTTCGCAGGCGGCGGCATATGTTCGAGCAGCCGGCGCAAGATTTCGTCCGAATCGATGCGGTCCGATTCGGCGTGAAAATTCAATATAATGCGGTGGCGAAGCACGGGAATCGCCAGCGCCGTGATGTCCTCGTACGCGACGTGATAGCGATGATGGGCAAGCGCGCGCGCTTTGGCCGACAGAACGATGAACTGGGCGGCGCGCACGCTGCCCCCGTAGTTTACGTATTTCTTGATGAAGTCGGGCGCGGAGCCACTGTTGTGGCGCGTGGCACGAACCAGTTCAATCACGTAGCGGGCCAGGGATTCGCCGATCGGCACCATGCGGACCAGCTTTTGGAAATCGAGGATTTCCTCCGCAGATGTGACCGGATTGACCTGCGCGACGTGCGTGGTGGTGGTCAAATCAACCACCTTCAATTCGTCGTCGGCACTCAAATAATCGAGGACGGTGTTAAATAAGAAGCGGTCGAGCTGCGCCTCGGGTAGCGCGTACGTGCCTTCGAGTTCAATGGGGTTCTGGGTGGCGAGCACGAAGAAGGGGACGGGCAGCTTGTACTGGTTGCCGCGCACGGTGCAGGAAAGCTCCTGCATGGCCTCCAGCAGGGCCGACTGCGTCTTCGGCGGTGTGCGGTTGATCTCATCGGCGAGCACGATGTTGCCGAAAATCGGCCCCGGAACGAAAGTCCAGCGCCGGTGACCCGTCGTGGGATCCTCCTCGATGATGTCCGTCCCGGTGATGTCGGAGGGCATCAAGTCCGGAGTGAATTGGATGCGCTTGAAGACGAGACCCAGCGTCTGGGCAATGGTGCGGACCATAAGCGTCTTCGCCGTGCCGGGCAAGCCGGTGATCAGGCAATGGCCGCCGACAAACAGCGAGATGAGTATCTGGTCGAGCACTTCCTCTTGTCCGACGATGACCTGGCGGACCTGGGCGAGAATGTTGTCCCGCACCGACTGAAAGCGTTCAATGCGCTTCTTCAGTTCTGCCGAATCCGGGTCGAGCTGTGCGATGGAGGCCATTTGTTCATTTCCCTTCGTTGGAATCCTTCAATTGCAGCAATAATTTTTGAGCGGGCCGAAAGCCGGGCGCGGCCTCGAGTGACGCGAGGATGTGCTCCTCAGCCATATCCTTCTGACCCGCCGCGAAATACGCGCGGGCCAGATTGAATTGCGCGGAAGCTTTGTCGAGCGGGTGTAAAGCAATCACGGCGCTGTACTCACGGATTGCGCCCTTGTAATTGTTCTGCGCAAACCAGAGGTCGCCGAGATGCCGGTGAAGCTCTTCGTCAACCGGGTAAATGTAATTGAGGCGATCGAGAGTTGCGGAGGCCTCCGCAGGCTTGCCGAGTTCTTCTTCGAGCGAAGCCAGTTGCTTCAGCGCTTGCGGACTCCGACCGCCCATTTTCTCGTAATCGGTGAGCACGGCGGAGGCGGCCTGCTTGTTTCCCTTCGCCAAGTCAGCCTCGGCTATGAACTCGTAAGGATTTGCGGGATAGACGTACTCGGGGTACATGCGGCGAACTTCCTCGCCTTCCTTCAGAACTTCGTCGTAATTCTTGTTCTTGGCTTGCTCCACGACATCCTTCAGGGTCGTGCGCCACTTATCAAAGTTTGCGACCGTCCTGCCGACGTCCTTGTCCAGCCAATCGAGAAATTGCTTGTCGAATTCCTCCGGCGCCAGGCCCAAATCCTGCCGGATCACTTCCGGCGTGGTCTTACGTTGCGCGAAGGAGTGCACCATGTCCAACAACTTGTCGGCGCCCCAGCGGCTCTTGATGTAATCGCAGATGCGGCCTGCCTGGTAGTAGGAGACGATCACCTGCATCGGATATTGGGGGCGGATGAAACCACGGTCGAGCTCCGCGATAGGAAGCAACTTCTTGTCGCGGATCGCGACCACAATGTCCGGAGTCATGCGGTCGCCCCACTCGGGGGAGACTTCCGTTTCCTCGTGGACCGCGAGACCTTCCGTGAACCAGCGCGGAACGCGGTGGTTGGTCGCGGTGAGAATATACACGTGGCTCATCTCATGCCACAAAGTGCTTGCCCAATGAAATTCACCGGGAGGGCGGCCCGACGGGCTGTCCATGGCGATAACCTCGCCAAACGTGACGCCCAGAGCGCCGAGGCCGGGCATTCCCATCGTGCGCACGGCGAAGTCTTCATGGTCTGGGTAGACTTCCACCTGCACGGGGGCCGGAAGCTTCATTTTGTATTTCTTCTCGTACGTGGTGATCGTGCGCTTCAGCTCGGTTTCGAAGTAGGGGCGGAGGAGCTCCGCTTCCTTCTTCTGCAGCTTGAGAATCGTGGTCTCGTCCTTGAAAGTGACGAAGTTCTTATAACTATCAAGCAGGCGAAGACTGTTGACGGTCTCTTCATTCCGGTAACCGTTGTCGTAGCACATCTCGAGCTGCTTGCGCGGTTCGTCTTCCTGACCCATGCGCATCAGGTTGATGCCAAGCTGCGAACGCGCCGGCCAGAGCCGCGGGTCTATTTCAATCGCTTTGCGGTAGTAGGCGATGCCATCCTCGTAGCGGCGGTTGAGGACAAGGTGATGCGCGACGAGGGCGTAACCTTCGCCATAGCTAGGATTGACCTGCCGGATCTTTGCAAACCACGCATCGGGCGACCGGTCGGCCAGAGCTTCGATGGCCGCATGGATGGCCATCGCATCGAGCGCCTCGGAAGAAATCTTCAGGGCTTCGTCCGCCTCTGTGAAAGCCTTCGCTTCGTCGGAGTCTTCCAGCAACAGATTGGCCTTCAGTTCGTGCGCTTCGACGAGCTTCGGATCGAGCTCCAGCGCCTTGGCATTGTATTCGACGGCTTTGCTGTCGAAACCATCGGCGCTGACCAGGGCGAGACCGTAATAGGCTTGCGCGTTCTTCGCATCATTCTGCAAGGCTTCCTTGAAGAGATTCGCAGCATCGGTGTTGTTGAAACGCTCGTGCATCAGGCGGCCCCAGCGGACGCGGTACATCGCGTTCCCCGGCGACTGGGCCACGGCGATTCGGAACTGGTTGTTGGCCTCCTGATACATCTCCACACCCCAGTAACCTTCGGCACTGAGATACGGATCGTGCGCAACGCTGAGCGACTCGTAGCATTTTTGAGCTTCGGCGCGATGGCCGTGCTTGCGCAGGGCGTGGCAATCGTCGGGCGTAGCGGCCCAGCACAGGCTTGCTCCGAGCAGGCCCGCCAAACACACCACACAGCTACGAACCATCCGCTTCACTTATCCAACTCCT
>JBGPXQ010000220.1:0-4667 GCA_041492805.1 Terriglobia bacterium
GCGAGAAACCATACAAAGGCTTCGTGGTCTGGGATCTTCTGTGGAGCAACCTGGGCGTCCGCCCGCTGCGCTCCGCACTGAGTGTGCTCGCTCTTTCGCTTCAAGTATTTCTCGTTCTCCTTATCGTCGGCTTGACGTCTGGAGCTTTGGCCGACTGGCGCACTCGCGCGGAAGGAGTCGGGGCCGATATCATCGTCCAGCCGCCCAACTCGTCCATTTTCTTCGCGTTCTCAAGCGCTGTGGTGCCCGAAACGCTCGTGGATAAGATCGCGAGCCTTCCCGGGGTAGATGAAGTCGCGCCGGTTCTAATCGTCGTGGATCAGAACAACCTTGGCGTCGTATACGGCATTGATTACGGCAGGTTTGCAGGTCTCAGCAACGGTTTTTCGTTTCTTTCTGGCGGTCCGTTCGAGCAACCGACCGAGGCCATGGCTGATGATCTGGCCGCGCATTCACGAAAGCTTCAAGTCGGTGCCACGACGAATCTTATTGGTCATGAGTTCACGATTTCGGGCATCGTCTTGCATGGCAAGGGCGCACGATTCTTCATCCCTTTGAAAACTGCGCAGGACATCGCCGGCGCCGATAAGCGTGTTTCCATGTTTTTTGTTCGCAGCAAAGGCGATACGGAAGCTGTCCGCAATGAACTGGTGAAGTTGCTACCCACGTACAAGATCCGCTCGATGGCGGAATACAGCACGTTGATGACTTCGTCGAACCTTCCTGAATTGAAACCGTTTATTCGCTCCTTTATCGTTCTCGGCGTGGCGATTAGTTTCCTGGTCGTGCTTCTAACCATGCACACGATGGTGCTGGAACGTACGCGCGATATCGGCATCCTGAAAGCGCTGGGATCATCGCGTCTGGAAATCTGCGGGATGATTGTCGGCGAGACGTTGGTCATGGTGGCCCTTGGAGTGGCCTTCGGGTTGCTCTGTACCTATAGCATCGTTGCGGTCCTGCATCGCACGTCTCCAACACTCCAGATTGAAATCGAAGGGGTCTGGATCGTTCGCGCGATCCTGTTGACGATTGGGGGTGCGATCGCGGGAGCACTCTATCCCGCCTTTCGCGCTGCCCAGAGCGATCCAGTCGAGGCCCTGGCGTACGAGTGATCACAAGACCGTTTGCTTGCCACGATCGCAAGGCGCCGCCGATTGTCTTTCTCGATCCCAGAGCCGCGAATCCGATTGCTTCGCCGGATTCAAATCTGATACAAGAAGAGATCGGGACGGTCGTCAACAGGACATTTGACGATGCGAAATTACTTCTATACGGAACCCGGCTGCGCCGTATGTATAGACGCAAAAAGATTTCTGATTTCGCACGGTATCCCCTTCGAAGAAAGAGACATCCGCACAAATCCCGACTATCTGCGGATTCTGACCGAAGAGCTCGATAGCCGGGTGACGCCAACGCTCGTGATTGCGGGGAAGATCATTGTCGGTTTTGACCAGGCTGAATATGAGCTTTTGGCGCGAGATCCAGTAACAAATAAGAAGATAAATGTGCGAAGCAGAACCTGACCTATCGAACAGAACAGAGTGAGGGGAAGATATTAGGCCCTCCTAAACGACAGAGAATACCTGGAAAAGGGGAAATCCTTATGGGAAGTAAACGGGTTGCTGTCTTTCTTGCGATGCTGGCATTAGCTTCACCACTTGGAGCGCAAATGGGCATGGGGCCGCGGACTCCGGATATGAGCGGCATATGGCACCCCGTAGTCGGCGCAGGAGGGGCCTACGAAATGACGAATCGCGAGGGGAAAAAGTCCCAGTTAGAAATGACCATCGTAGGGAAGGAAGACGTCAATGGAAAAACCGGCTATTGGATGGAAATGACGGTGACCAATCCTCGTTCCGGCGGCGATATGTATATGAAATATCTGATCGCGCCGAGTGACAGTGGCGTGGCTTCCACACGCATGATCATGCAGCAGCCCGGCCAGGACCCTATGGAAATGGATATGAACATGAATATGGGGGGACGCCGCATGCCGCAATCGACGCCAAGCGACATCCGCGACAAGGCCGAGCGCGTCGGCACCGAAACCATCACCGTTCCGGCCGGGACGTTCAGTTGTGAACACTACCGGGCGAAAGACGGCTCCTCCGAGGCATGGGTTTCGGACAAGGTCGCGCCCTGGGGGCTTGTGAAATCGCAGAGCAAGGATTCATCGATGGTCTTGACGAAAGTCATCACCGACGCGAAAGACCACATCACAGGCACGCCGAAGAAATTTGATCCCATGCAGATGATGCGCGATCGTATGGGCCAGCAGGGCCAGTAGCTCTGGTCGATTTCGAATACAGGGATCTCAGGGTGATTTCGAGCATACTGGTGTAAGGCTGGGCCGGTCAGGTGACCGGCGGCTCACTTTGCCTCAGGTGGTTGTATGGCCGCTACTCAATTTCTCCTTATAATAAATAATGGATAGGAATGCTGATGCCCCCTTCAGGTGATAAGTTCTACCGCGCTCGGATCATTGAACGGCGCGATATTTCTGACAATTTGTGGGTGATTCGGGTGGATCCTGGCGGGGAGTATCATTTCGCGCCGGGCCAATACGCCACGCTTGGGGTCATCACTCCTGAAGAGCACCACGAGCGCGCGTATTCCATCGCCTCGGCTCCCCATGAGAATTTTCTGGAGTTTTTCATCGAACTGGTCCCGCAGGGCGACGTGACACCGCTGCTTTACCCGTACCGGGTGGGCGACGAGTTCACTTTGCGAAAAGTCGCTAAGGGGCGCTTCACACTCGATACCACCAACGGCCGCACCAACCATCTCCTGCTTGCCACAGTGACCGGCGTCGCCCCATTTGTCAGCTATGTGCGCTCTCTCCACCGTCAGTGGAAGGAGGCGAAATTTTCCGGTGAGCATAAATTGTTCTTGCTGGACGGCGCAAGCCGGTCCTGGGAGCTGGGATATCGCGAGCAAATGGAGCAGTTTGCCGCAGAGGTTCCCTGGCTTACCTACGTTGCCACAGTTAGCCGTCCGTGGGAAGACAGCTCCTGGAAAGGCGAAACCGGGCGGGTGGATGATGTGGTTCGCAAATACGCGGATTCCTGGGGACTTACTCCGGAAAATGCCAGTGCCCATCTCTGCGGTCATCCCTCCATGATTGAAAATGTAAGAGGCATTCTGAAGCGCCGCGGCTGGCAAAAGGATGCTCTGAAGGAGGAGGCGTTTTTTGTTCCCGGCAAGGAGGTCCATGCACCTTAAATTTAGAACTGGCAGCGCATCGGGGAGAAAAAAGGGGGAGAACGCACGCCGGGTTAGCGCCGTCCGTGCCTGAAATAGACCACTCCGAGGGGGGGCAAGCGCAAGTTCAGTGAATACGGGTGGTTGCCCCACGGAACGGCCTCGGCTTTCACTTCGCCTAGATTGCCCACGTTGGTTCCGCCGTAACGTTCTGCGTCGGTGTTCAGGGCCTCCCGATAGAAACCCAATGCAGGAACGCCCACGCGGTAGTCTTCCCGCATCACTGGCGTGCAGTTGGCGACCACAACCAAAAAATGTTCGTGTTTCTTCGCATACCGCACGAACGAAAGAACACTCGCATCCGCATCGTTGCAATCCAGCCACTCGAATCCGTGCCAGTCGAAGTCCACTTCGTGGAGGGCCGCTTCACGGGAATAGAGCGCGTTCAAATCCGCCACGAGAGTTTGCAGACCGCGATGTGAAGCGTATTCGAGCAGGTGCCACTCGAGACTCACGCCATGATCCCATTCGGCCCGCTGGCCGATTTCATCCCCCATGAACATCAGTTTCTTGCCGGGGTGAGCGAACATGTACCCGTACAGCAGACGGAGGTTCGCGAACTGTTGCCAGAGATCGCCGGGCATCTTATTCAGCAGAGAAGCTTTGCCATGGACAACCTCGTCGTGCGAAAACGGCAGCATGAAGTTTTCGGTGAAGGCGTACAGCATGGAAAACGTCATGCGGTTGTGGTTGTACTTCCTGTGGATCGGATCCAGTGAGAAGTAACTTAGCGTGTCATTCATCCAGCCCATGTTCCACTTCAGACTGAAGCCCAGCCCGCCCAAGTAGGTCGGCCGGGACACCATGGGCCAGGACGTTGATTCCTCGGCGATGGTCAGCACGCCGGGATGGCGCGAGTTGACGACTTCGTTCAATCGTTTCAACAATGCGATCGCCGCGAGATTTTCCCGGCCGCCGAATTCGTTCGGAATCCATTCTCCTTCGCGCCTTGAGTAATCGAGATAAAGCATGGAAGCCACGGCGTCTACCCGCAACCCGTCAATGTGATACTTGTCAATCCAGAACAGCGCATTTGAAATCAGAAAATTTTGCACTTCGTTGCGTCCGTAGTTGAAGACCAAAGTGCCCCAGTCCGGATGCTGGCCCTGGCGCGGATCGGCATGCTCGTAGAGATGCGTGCCGTCGAACTGAGCCAGGCCATGTCCGTCGCTCGGGAAATGGGCGGGCGTCCAGTCCAGAAACACTCCGATGCCTGCCTGATGGAATTTGTCCACCAGGTACATGAAGTCCTGCGGGGTGCCGTACCGGCTCGTCGCGGCGAAATAACCAAGCGTCTGGTAGCCCCAGGAGCCATCGAACGGATGTTCCATCACGGGCATCAACTCGACGTGCGTGTAGCCCATCTGTTTTACGTAGGGAATCAATCGGTCGGCAAGTTCAGC
>JBGPXQ010000226.1:0-4448 GCA_041492805.1 Terriglobia bacterium
CGCAGGTGGACATGGTGGTGGTCCAGGCGGCGGTATGGGCGGCATGTACTAAGCTCGACTCACCCTGCACTTCCCCGCTTCGGTTCACCTTGAACGGCGGGCGTGCAGGAAGCACTTCCAGGGCGTCCCGGCAATGCCGGGACGCCTTTTTTCTTGTGGAGCCTCGCCCAAGAGGATCTAAGGAAAGTGCTTACGGAAACTGGGAAGGGGCTGCCCACATTCAGATAACCCGACCTATCAGGATTTGGCTTCGGGGGGGCGGGCAGCCATCTGCCGGAAGCGGCAATATGCTGGGAGCCGATGACTCACTCGCGCGCGTCACCAATCGCCGAGGCCGGAGTTGTGGACCCTAATTCCCCTCGCCGACAGCTCCTCCAGCAACTGCGCCATGGCTGGTGTAACCTCACCATCGCCCGGGACGACCACTGCCCATTCAAGGTTTTCTCGGAACTCTCGCGTGCTAATGCTCCATCGCTGCAAAGCGATCGGCGTCGTCTGCCCAATTTGTATGAGGGACCAGTGCCGGGCAAGAGCCAATGCCGTCTCTCGATCCGGACATGGACCGCGCACAATGAAGTGATTGTTCCCAAGCACCAGAATGCCGACCATGCCGTGTCATGCCTCGAGCCGCGGATCGGGAATGGCGCGGCCGACTGCAAAGTGATAGATCACTTGTTGCGGGAGTTTGCTGGAATCTCTGGGAGGAGCAGCTTCCACTTCGTTCACACGGACTTGCCTCAGGCCAGAAAGATGCTCCTCACCTGATTCGGAAATCACCGGATCCTGCTCTCGCCGGTCTCGGTCCTGCGTCCGCGCACGACTTGACGGTGAGCCCAGCATGACCAGCGCCGCTTGTTCCGCCGCGTGAAGCGACACGCCCACAGGGGTTTCTCCTTCTTCTAGTAAGCCCAGGTAGCGGTGCACATCGTCGTCGTAAAAAGCGCCTATGCCGGTGGCATTCCAGCCCAGTGCTTCCGCCCCGAGGTACAGCCTCTGCCCGATGGCCCCGGCTTCGAAATGTACGTACCGGTAGCCCCGATTGCCGAATATCTGCGCCGCCTTGGCCAAGTCTGCCATCATCGAAACGGCGAAGCACGCATTCCCCGCCAGTGCCTGTTCGAGGCTAAGATAAGCCGCCACGCGCTCCACCTTGGCGCGATGGAGCTGCTCCAAAGTGCGGCTGCTACCGTACCACCGGTAGACGCCGGGCTCGCAGTCACGCACGCGGTGAACATAGAGGTACAGGGTCACGAAATCGGCGCCCTTCCCAATCGCTGTAGTTTCGCCGCCGAAATTTCCGCGCCAGTCTGCCGGCCAATCTCGTGTCGCAAAGTCCAGGAGCTGTTCCATCTCGGTGCGCTCCATGGGCGGAGTCCGAGCATCGAAATCGAGCGCAGAACGCCGTCGCCGCACGATGACTCCCAGACTGCTATCGCGCGCGGGGTCGCGGAATAGTTCGGGCAGGGGCGGCTGACCGTCAGCAATGGCTGCATTCGCTGTTGACATATGCGGCGGCAGGCCCACAGGGTCAGGCAGGATTGTCGAGCGATGAATGGCGAGCAGCAGTTCGTAAGGCACTTCCTCCGTGGACAACTCATTTGGAACTCCAACGAATGTCTCCTGCGGGAGTGCAGGGATTCGCCCAGAAGAACTTTTTGACGCAAACACAAGAAAGGCCATTGGGGCCTCATCGCCTCCGGTCAAGCCGAGCGCGCGCGTCAGACGGGAATCAGCGAAGTGAGTGATCGCGCCGCCGGGCAGTCCCAACGCGCGCGCCGCCAGAAGCAGGCTCATCATTGCGTGTCCCAAATCGTGGCAGCAGTAGCGATAGGCGCGGTCGCGGTACTTCCATGCCTCTCGCCAGAATATCGAGGTTAGTCCCACGATCAACGACGATTCCGCAGCCCATGGGATCAGGAGGGCTTGCGCCAGATGCTGCGTCCAGGCGCCCCTACTGCGAAGCTCGAGCGCGTGGCGATCTGCGCGGTAGTGATACAAACCGTCGTCGACGCCCGTGAACCCGAGCAGCGCCAGGTAAGTTTCCGTGGGGTGAAGATTTCCTGAAGAGGGGTTGACGCGCAGGCTGTAGCGATTGCCCGCACGCGGGGCTTTTTTCCATGCGCTGATTGCCATGGAATGCCAAAGCAAGCGACTTAGCCAGATCGCGTCCAGCCGGATTGGGTCGCGGTCTTCAGAATCGTTTTCAGTGGCGATCCGTGTTCTCCCGCCGAGCGCCCCCATTGCGCCGAATGTTCCGGTGTTCGGGAAGCCAGGGTCAGGCGGAAGCACGGTCACAGGGGCACCTTCATAGGTGCGGAAGGGATCGGGCTGGTTACTCCAGTCGAGATAATGGGCATTCGCGCGAACAGAGTGATAGGTGTGCTTCGTGGCTCGGTGATAGGCGAAGAGACGCTTTGTTTCCTCGTTGAAACCAGCACATTGGGGATCGTCCAATACGCGGGCGAGAAAGCGCGTCATTCCGTTATCTGCTGAGAGCTTCCGATGCGTTTCAAGTCGCTTCCCACTTCCAAGAATCGAGTTGCCTCAATTGCCGAAACACCGGCGGCCGATTCCCGATGATAACACTCCTCTACACCACTAAGAGCAGATCACATTGTTCCTGATAAACGCCGCCATCGGAAATTGACTCCCACATTCTGACAATCCGACTTGTCAGGAGTTGGCCTGCAAAGCCACATAGTTTCGGTCAAATTGCAATGAGACTAATGCGGAAAAGAGACTAATGCTGGCAATCAGCTGAACCAGAACCATTCAAGATTTATCCGCCGTGTATGTCACCGGAACGCTGTCCACGGTCTCCATCGTAAGACCAAGTCGTCTTTCCTGATCGCTTGGAAGGGTTCGTAGGGGCTAGAACCAAGTACCCTTATATTTCACCGAGCAGCCGTACGGACGCGTTGCCGCTGTCTCAACGGGCTTACCGGCCAAGGCTTGCCCGAGCGCTAGATTGAGGTAGTTCGTCGCGCCAGAAATGTCCCTCACGTTATCCGTCGGACGGTTATCGATCGCACCATCGTAGATGATAACGCCTTGCGGGTTGATGACGATCATCTGCGGAGTTGTCTTGGCGTCATAAGAGTGGCCGATCGCGCCAGTAGGGTCGAGTAGGGCGGCGGTTGGCGCGGCTCCCATCTTCGCTATGTAATTGTTCTCTCCGTTCGCATCTACGTATCCCTGTTTGCCCGGCGCCGAAGAGATAATCGTGAACCAAACGACGCCCTGGGCCGTCCACTGCTTTTGCAGCTTCTGCATGTTGCCGCTCACATAGTGTTTCTGCGTGTACGGGCAGCCGTTGTTGTGCCACTCAAGGACCACAAACTTTCCGCGGTAGTCCGCGAGGTGATAAGTCTGGTTGTTGCTCGCCGCCCCGGTGAAGTCCGGCGCGGGCTGGCCGACCTTCGCGGCCATAATCGGAAGCGGGGCTGCAAGCACTACCAGAGCGAATAGCACCGAAAAAACGACGAGCCGTTTCATTTCTGTAATTCCTCCTGATCAGTATTCCAGCGGGCTCCAAGTCGCTGACGCGCCAAAGCCAGCGCTATGGCGACGGCGCGTAGAGCCCGCACCCTCCAAATAACCAAGATGTCCTACTATCTAACCACCAGGGCATCTCCAACCGCCACGTCAATCACATACTTCTGATTCGCAGAGAGTTCCAGCACGCCTTTCAACCGCTTAATCGGCTTGAGAAGCTGATCCGACTTCCGCAACGTGAGCTGGAAACCGGTGGCCACCGGCACAACGTTCTGGGGCGCCGAGTTATCAACCTGTGACTCTTCGAGAGGGAAAAACGTCGCTCGCCTGGTCTGCCGGCCAAGCTTCGCGATGAGGACAAATGAATCTGTCTCGTCGCTCACATTGAATTCCCAACCACTCGGCGCCCGCTGTGGCAGAGACCTGCGCGTGGCAGTAAACAACTCGCTGGCCCGGGCGTCCGGCTCAGGCGGCATCGATTTGATTGGAAGCGTCAGCGAAATTTGCGCCTTGCCCGGGATACAGATTTCTCTGCAAACGAGCACGTTCAACTTTGCGCCAATCTGCGCTGTTTGGTTCGTCGGCAGGGTGGATGAGGCGCGCACCGACACGAGCAACATCACGGCGTCATCATAACCGAAATCCACGATGGTGGACGTCCCAAGACGCCGGGGCGCGGGCCACTTTATCTCTCCGGCGCTGAGCCCTGCCGGCAAATGCCATTCGACGCGCGGCGGCTGGCCCGAATCGCCCGGATTAACCCAATAAATGTGCCAGCCCTTCTCGAGCCGAAAACTCAATCCGAAAGAAGTGTGGCGTCCCGGAGTGATCCATTGATTCTCAGCGACGAGATCAACGGTGCCGTGAGGGATAGACACCGCCGAAGCCCGCGCACCCGCCAGTAGAATCAAGACCAGCATGAACAGCGAGAAAAAACGCAGCCTAACGGTCGA
>JBGPXQ010000256.1:0-3234 GCA_041492805.1 Terriglobia bacterium
CGAAAGGCACACCGCATGGGGATTGAATTCAGCGAATTGAAGCAGCTTGATGAGTATCGCTGGCTGGTGCCGCGGTCGCACAAGCCAGGCATGCGTACGGATGCGCTGATTTATGCCGATCGTGCATTGCTTGAGCAAATTGTGCGCGACCTCTCCATCGAACAGGCGATGAATGTAGCGTTCCTGCCCGGAATCGTGGGGAGGTCGCTGGCCATGCCGGACATTCATCAGGGATACGGATTCCCCATCGGGGGCGTGGCGGCTACCGATGCGGCGAAGGGCGTCGTGTCGCCCGGCGGCGTGGGATTCGACATCAACTGCGGCGTGCGCCTGCTGGCGAGCACGCTTACACGAGAGGACGTGACACCGCGCCTGCGCGACCTGGTCAATCAGTTGTTCCGCGATGTGCCTTCGGGGGCGGGTTCCGAAGGGCCGCTGCCGCTTGATTACGCGGAACTCGACCGCGTGCTCGAACGAGGCGCGCAATGGATGGTGGAGCATGGGATTGGCGAAGCGGCGGACGTTGAATTCTGCGAAGAGAATGGGTGTCTCGAGAGCGCGGACCCGAAGCGAGTTTCCGATCGCGCGAAGCAGCGCGGGCGCACGCAGCTCGGGACGCTTGGCAGCGGGAATCACTTCCTCGAAGTCCAATACGTTGAAAAAATCTTTGAGCCTGAAATTGCCGCGCGATTCGGCCTCAAACAAGACCAGGTAGTCGTGCTGATCCACTGCGGCTCGCGCGGGCTCGGACATCAGGTCTGCACGGACTATTTGAAGCGGATGGACGGCGCGATGCGCAAGCACGGCATCACGATGCCGGACCGGCAACTCGCGTGCGTTCCTGCCTGTTCGCCCGAAGGCGAAGAGTACCTGGCGGCCATGGCTGCGGCGGCGAATTTTGCCTGGGCAAACCGCCAGGCGATCACGCATGCGGTGCGAGGATCTTTCGCAAAGGTGTTCGGCGCGGAAGCGACGTTGCGCGTGGTCTACGACGTGGCGCACAACATGGCGAAGCGCGAGCGTCATCATGTGGGCGCCCTTTTGGGAGCCGGAGAGCCTGCGCGCGACGTGGATGTGCTGGTGCACCGCAAGGGGGCGACGCGTTCGTTTCCTGCGGGCTCGGCGGGCATCCCGCACGCGTACCGCGATGTGGGACAGCCTGTACTGATCCCGGGATCAATGGGCACGGCGAGCTATGTGCTCGTCGGGACGTCGCGCGCGATGGAGGAGACGTTCGGAACGGTGTGTCACGGCGCGGGCCGTGCGATGTCGCGGACCGCGGCAAAGAAAGGCCGCGATGCCAGGATTGAAACGCAGAAGCTCGCGGATCGCGGCATCATTCTGCGTTCGGAAACGCGCGACGGCATCCTCGAGGAAATTCCCGAGGCGTACAAGGATGTAGACGCAGTGGTCAACGTGGTGCATCAGGCCGGCCTCGCGCGCCGAGTCGCGCGGCTGCGGCCGATGGGCGTCGTGAAGGGATGAGCGCAAACGCTGTGTTATAGTGACCTGAGGAAAAGAGAAATCTTCTGTTTCCAGCACGCGATTTGTAACGCTAGAGAGGAACACGAACCCTCGTTCGTGGACAACGAGATGGCATTGATCGAGCGCATCCAGAAAGATCTGACCGAAGCGATGATGTCGAGAGACGAACTGCGTCTGAGCGTGCTGCGCATGATCAAGTCGGCGCTCAAGTACAAAGAAATTGAGAAGATTCGTCCGCTCGAAGATGCAGAATCGCTGCAGGTGTTGCAAACACTGGTGAAACAGCGCCGCGAATCGGTGGAGCAATTTGCGCGCGGCGGCCGGCAGGACCTCGTGGACAAGGAAACGAAGGAGATCGCAATTCTCGAAAACTATTTGCCGGCGGCCCCCTCTGATGCCGATTTGAATGCGGCAATTGAAGCGGCCATCGCGGAAACCGGCGCGAATTCTCCGAAAGCAATGGGCGCGGTAATCAAAGCGGCGAAGGCGCGACTCGAAGGAAAGACGGTGGACGGCAAAATCTTGTCGGACCGCGTGAAAGAACGCCTTTCCAAGATGGGTTAGGGGAGAGGTTGAAACACGACAGTTAAGAGTCGTTCCTCGATTCGCCCAGCTGTACAGATTTCTTGCCTGGCTTTTTCTTTCCCGTATCGACTTTTGAGTCTCTCACCGAGTATCCTCGCGTCGTGACGCTGCCCGAATCCATTCTTGTCCGCTATACCGAAGAAGAGGCTGGATATGTGACCGTACGACCGGTCGTGCGGCAGACGTTTCGCTTGGACGAACTTCTCGACATGGTCCTGAGCGTGACGGGGAAGGATGCCGCACGTATCCGCCAGATTCTCCGTTCGGGGACGATCGTCTATCACTTCTACCGCTACTCTTGGGCAGGGTTTGACGCGGACGAAGCGGAGTTGGCCGCCGCCTTGACGCAATTTCCGGACGCCGATCCTTCGCGTGTATTCGACGCTGACAAATGTATCTTGGCCGTATTTGAAGATGCTGGCGTGAATGCAAAGCCCTTGCTGGAACTTAATCGCGCTACAGGTCTGAAACGCCGGATGTTTCGCGGGCAGAGTTTTTGGGATCGCCTGCTTGAAATCGCTGAGCGCGAAAAGCCGGCTTACCAGAGTTATTCCTATGCGCGTCGCGCGGACCTCTATCGCCTCGATCTGAACGGAGAGAATATCTTGCAGATCGCTCAGGCCGCGAACCGCCTGGCGCCGAGGAATTTGCGTTTCGCACTGCGCATGCTGCCAGGCGCCGCACGAATTTTGTTCGTTTGCCCGCGGCCGGGAGGTGCCCGAAAGCTTGACACGCCCCCGCGAGAAGTGACCGCCTGAAAATTAGGGATACCGCACAAAATCCTCAACCTGGCCGAACGTTTTGAGCCATAATGCCGGACGACTGTGCTACCGCTTGCCCTTGCGGCATCTAGGAATGATCGGGTGCGGGCTCCACTTGGAGCCCGCCGGAATAATAGAGCCGGATCGATTGTGGAGGTGATTCTTGGCCACTAAACCCTGGAGTTCAACGGCGCCGCCTGCGGAATTCCGTCCCTATGTGGAAGCGTCAAGCACTCCGACGGAGTTCAGTTGGCGTGCGGTCATTCTGGGCGCGATTTTTGGCGTGTTGTTCGGCGCGGTGTCCGTTTACGTCGGGCTGCGCGCTGGCCTCACGGTTTCCGCGTCGATCCCGATTTCCGTGCTGTCGATCTCCATCCTTCGCGCGTTCGGCAAGTCCACGATC